>DAOULT010000051.1:0-79835 GCA_034417895.1 Anaerolineae bacterium
AGCGCTTGGTAATGCCCCGCATTTCAACGGCATATTCCATAAACTAATCCCTTTACTTTAAGCAATCTGTAGTAACGACTTCAGTCGTTAACTATACGCATTTATTGGACTAAAAACGACTAAAGTCGTTATTACAAAGCATTGACGCAAAGTGGTAATGCACTAAGGTAAGAGGGACGGGCAGACGAGCCACCCGTCCCTTCTCCATTGCTGGCGCTGCTAGTCGCCGACGGGCACGGCCTCGTTGACCGGCACGCGGAACATACCGCCCAGGATTTCCTCGGTGCGCGTCTCGACCATCTCCATGACCTCTTCAGGCAGCGTGTCCTCAAATTCGTGGTAAGGGGCCAGGTAAGCGCCTCCCTTAGCCATCATCGTCCATTCGGCGTAGTCCATAGCCACGAAGGTGCCGTTGCTTACGGAGGTGACGACGTGCTTGACGGTGGGCCACATGTCCCAGATGGGGCTGGTGACGACCGTATCCGGGGCCAATTCCCACTGGTCTTGCATGTTACCGAAGGCCAGGATGTCCTTTTCCTGCGCAGCCTCGATGACCCCGTACCGCTCGGCGAATATCACGTCTACCCCGGCCTCGATCTGGGCCAGGGCCGCTTCTTTGGCCTTGGGCGGGTCGAACCAGCTATCGATGAAGGCCACCTTGACCTTGACGTCGGGGTTGACTTCTCTGGCTCCTTCGACGTAGGCGTTGATGATGCGGTTGACTTCCGGCACCGGATAGCCGCCCACCACGCCCACGACGTTCGACTCGGTCATCTCACCGGCGATCATGCCGCACAGATAGGCCGGCTCGTGGATCCAGTCGTCGAAGACGGCCATGTTAGGCTCCGCCGGTCCCAGCCCAGACCCAAAGCAGAAGGCGATCTCGGGATAGTCCCTGGCTACCCGCCGCACGGCCTCCTCGGAGCCAAAGGCGTCGCCCATGATCAGATCGAAGCCCTTGTCGGCGTATTCGCGGATCACTCGCTCGAAGTCCGGGTAGGGCGTGCTCTCGGCCCACTCGTACTCGATGCCCAGAAGTTCCTCGGCCTTCAGCAAAGCCTGGTGGATGCAGCCATCCCACGGCTCCTCGATGGGGGTGGCGAAGATAGCCACCACCTTCAGCCCGGTATCGACCTTTGGCTCCGGCGGGGCCTCAGCCAGAACGGCTTCCTCGGTGGCGCTCCAGCTCACGGTCAACTCCATAGGCTCTCCGGAGGCCATTTGTATGAAGTCTAACTCCCAGGTGATCTGGTTTTTGGTCGGATCCAGGGTGCCGCTCTCTTTCGGAGACCAATCGACGATCTTGTTTTCCAGGACGATGGAGTAGCTGAATTCGAGGTCTACTCCCCCCATCATCTTTATCATCTGCTCCATCTCTTCCGGGCTGACCTCCTCACCACCAGAAATGTCCTCCCCCATTTCTTCGGTTTTAAGGGCTAGCTTCAGGGTATAAACGCCGTCGCTCTCCTCCACCGAGAGGGTCTCCATCTCCTCGAAGCCCCCGGTTTTGCTGAGGCTTACCAGTTCGTCGAGGCTGGCAAAGGGCACGGTTACTTTAACGCCCTTGCGATTCCTGGCCTCGTCGTAGTAATCCTCGACCTCGGCGCCGGGAATGTCCGACACTTCCTTCTCTATATCGGCAAAGGGATCCTCCTCTCCCTCGGCAGCCATTTCCATGAAAGATTCGTCCATAGCCACGATCATGGCTCTGGTGCCGCTCCCATCGGCTTTAATCTCGAACTCGTTTCTGAAGGTGATGCAGCCCGAAAGCAGAATCGATCCCAGCAGCAAGACGATCAGACCCATCGCAACCCACTTGCGCTTAAGCATTATTTTTCTCCTTTCCAATTTATTTTTTCAAGTTTTTCCTCGGTCGGTATCTGGCACGTTTTTGCCTCTCGTCTTTTCTATCCTCCTTTCTGTTCTCGATTTTAGATAATTCTTGAGAAACCAGGTTTTTGGCGACTCAGTTTGCATGTGGGATGATGAAGCGTATCCTCAAGTATTCTCAAATCGGTGTTCAGGTGATGAAAAACCTGGTTTCTTAGCCTTTATCTAAACTCAAGTTCTCTTGTATATTGCGATATGGCGGCAATCAGCATTGCTTCAGCAATCCGTGTCATCCGTGACCGAAATCCGCGTCAGCCTTCCGCCAAAGCCTGCCCGATCTTCTCCGTAGCGGCGGGCAGGGAGAAAACCCGCACTCCCACCGCGTCGTAAATGGCGTTGGTGATGGCCGGGGCGGTAGCCAGGGAGGGCGCTTCGGCCAGGCCCTTGGCCCCCTGGGGGCCTTGCGGGTGAGGCACTTCCACGATGACGGTCGCGATCTGCGGGGCCTGCTCTGCGGTGGGCAGGCGGCACTTGTGCAGCGAATCGGTCAGGTTGAGGCCCTGCTCCACCACGAACTCTTCAGACAGAGCGTAGCCCATGCCCATCACCACCCCGCCCTGGATCTGTCCTTCGATGGCGGGCGGATTCAGGGCGCGGCCCACGTCGTGGGCGGCGATGACCTTCAGGACTTTTACCTGGCCGCGTTCGGCATCGACCTCGACTATGGCTACGTGGGTGCCGTAGGCGTAACACCAATGGGTGGGCCGCGAACAGCTAACGTTCGTTGTTGGTTTTCCGTAGTGGCTGGCTTCCTCTTCCAGCAACGGGGCGGTGGGCGGCGTCTCGTAACGCTTTTCGGCCACGAACTCGGCTCCCAGGGCCGAGAGCGGGATTTGCTTTCCCGTGGCCCGATCGAGCAGTCGATCTCCCTGGAGCACGATCTGGGCCGGGTCGGCTTCCAGGGCTTCGGCGGCGTGGCCGAAAAGCTCCTCTTTGAGCGCCCGACAGGCCATGACCACCGCGTTGCCGGTCATAAAGGTCTGGCGGGAGGCAGTGGTGGGGCCGGTCGGGGGGGTAAGGGCCGTGTTCGGGGTTTGCACCTCAATGCGCTGGAAGGGTACGCCCAGCTCGGCGGCCACCAGTTGGGCCTGGGCGGTCAACGCTCCCTGACCATATTCGTGGTGGGTGACGAACAGTTGCACCGAGCCGTCGGCCTTCAGCTTTACGATCGCTCCGGCGCTTTCCGGGAAGCCGTGCCCAAAGCCGATGTTCTTGACTCCACAAGCCACGCCGATGCCTATTTTCTTTTTATCTGTGCTTTTGGGCCGGCCGGTCTTGTCCAGGGTTTCTTTGGCGGCCACGATGGTCTCTTTGATGCCCGCCACGCCTGGCTCCAGAACGTGGTCGGCGGCGGTGGGCAGGCCCGTAGCCAGGCCATTCAGGTGGCGAAATTCAAAGGGGTCCATCTTTAGAGCGCGGGCCATCATGTCCATCTGGGTTTCCAGGGCAAACTCCACCTGGTTGGCCCCAAAACCACGCATCGCCCCGGCGGGCATGTTGTTGGTGTACCAGGCCCACCCCTCCAGCCTGACGTGGGGCACGTAGTAGGGGCCGCAGGCGAAGACCACCATGTTCTCCAGCACGTCCACTCCCAGGGAGGCGTAGGCCCCCGTATCGGCCACGATGTCCGCTTTCACGGCCAAAACGTGCCCGTCTTTATCGGCCCCGGTTTTGAAGCGCATCCAGGCTCGATGCCGCTTAGGGTGGGTGCGCAGAGACTCCTGGCGGGTAAATACGATCTTCACCGGCCGGCCGCTCTGCAACGCGCCCAGGGCCAAAAACTGCTGCATGAGGATGTCCTCTTTGGCCCCAAACGCCCCGCCCATCGGCAATTGCACCACCCTGATCTTCTCTTCCGGCAGGGCCAACACCTCAGACAGTTGGGTGCGGTCGTCAAAGACGCACTGGGTGCCCAACTTGACGGTCACGCCCCCGTCTTCGTCCGGGAGGCCCAAACCAGCCTCCGGCTCCATGAAAGCGTGCTCGACAAAGGGGGTCTGGTAGAAGTTTTCAAACACTACGGCGCACTGCTCAAAAGCCGCCTCCACGTCGCCGCGCTCGATCAGGGCGTGATGTAAAAGGTTGCCCTCTTCGTGCACCAGGGGAGCGTCTTCCCTGGCGGCCTCTTCGGGAGAAAAAACGCCCGGCAGAGGGCGATAGTCCACCACGATCTTTTCCAGGGCGGCCTGGGCTATCTCCTCCGTTTCGGCGAAGACCGCCGCCACCGGATCGCCGATGTAGCGCACTTTCTTATCGGCGATGGCCGGCTGATCGCGCTTGAGAATGCCCAGTTGATTTTTGCCGGGGATATCTTTGGCCGTCAGCACCAGGGCCACGCCCTCCATCGCTTCGGCGGCAGAAGTGTCGAGGCCCAGAATCTCGGCGTGGGGATGGGCGCTCCACAGGATTTTGCCGTACAACGTGTTTTCCGGCGCGATATCGCCGCTGTATTTGGTCTGGCCGGTGACCTTGTCCACGGCGTCTTTGCGGATGAAAAAAGCGCCCACCGAACGAGCAGGCTCGACCTGGGGCGCTTCTGGCAGCTTTTTGCCCGTCGCCAGCGCCTCTGCCGCCGCCTGGACAGCCTTGACAATGTTCACGTAGCCGGTGCAGCGGCAGGTATTGCGGTTACGGGTCAGGGCCGCTTTGATCTCTTCCGCCGTCGGTTGGGGGTGCTCGTCGAGGAGGGCCTTGGCGGTCATGATCATGCCTGGGGTGCAGTAGCCACATTGAAAGGCGTTGTGAGCTATAAAAGCTTCCTGCAAGGGATGAAGCTTGCCATCCTGAGCCAGCCCCTCGATAGTTTCCACCTGGGCGTCCTTCAGGCGGGGCGAACCCATCTTGACCAGGCAGGAGCGGGTGGCCTTGCCGTTCAAGATAACGGTGCAGGCCCCACAGTGGCCGCTGGCGCAACCGTTTTTGGTGCCCGTCAGGCCCATCTCCTCCCGCAGAAAGCGCATCAGGGGCAGGTCTTCAGGAACTTCGGCTTGAACCTCCTGGCCGTTGACGGTGAGCCTGACCGCCATCACATCCCCCATGATTCTCTCCTCCGGTTTTCGTTGCTTATCCGAGCTATGATGGTGGTCTGTTAAAACGCAGATCGAGCGTGCGCTGATAGGAAGCCACCACCAGGATATGGCGCTCGTCGGCCGCGTCCGCCGCCGAATGGTGAATGTAGTAGCCAAACAGCACTTTAAGTACTTCCCCTTTGTCTTTCACCAGCGGCTCCACCTGCTCCATGAGTTGGGCGAAGCTTTCTACCTCTCGCCTGTAAATTCGCGATTTGCTCTCGCACAGCACGATCACTTTTTGCCCATCTCTCTCACCTTCGCCGTAGAGGTTGATTTCCACCTCCCGGCCCTCTACCCAGAAGTAATTCAGCCACAGTTCCTCGCCAGGAGGGCCGAACAGTTTGATCCCATAGCGGTTTTGCAGGAAGGCAGGCAGCATGGTCTTAGCCACGTCCTCCAGGCCGTAGCCGACGGTATCGCTCAGCGCCCCCACCTGCTTTTGCAGTTGGGCTTGAGCTTCCACCAGCCTATCCACAGCCGCTTCCAGACGCTCAAGTTTTTCCTCGGTGCGGGCCTGGGCCTGGGCCAATTTTTCCACAATTTCTTCCAGCCGTCCAACCCGCTCGTCGGTGCGGACCTGGGCCTGGGCCAGTTCCTTCACACTGGCATCGGTGCGAGCCTGGGCCTGGACCAGTTCCTTCACACTGGCATCGGTGCGAGCCTGGGCCTGGACCAGCTCCATTACCACGCTTTTCAGTTCGTCAAAATCCTGACGGGTCACTTTTATCTCTTTGACCCGTTCGTCTACAACGGCCACCACAGCCCGGTACATTTCGGCTGTCAATCCTTTCGTCTCTTCCATGTGTCTCACCTACTCTTTCAAATAGTGACTTGCTCCTTGACGCAAACCTCGGTTACTCAAAAATCTGGCTATTCCTCCGCTCTCGAGCTACGATCTTACCCTTGTGTATGACGTACAGACGTTCTGGCTGGAGGCGGATGGCCTCCCAGGGGGTCTCACAGTTGATGATCACGATCTCCGCATCGCCGCCCTCGCGGAGGTGGTGATTCTCCAGGCCCAGGACGCGCGGGGCGTTGACGGTGGGCATGTCAAACACGGCCTCGATCTCGTGGGGCAGGCTCAGGTGAGCGGCGTGGGCGCTGACCAGGGCCACCTCCAGCAGATCGGCCTTGCCGAAAGGATAGAAGGTGTCCTTGATGCAGTCCTGGCCGAAAGCCACGTTCACCCCGGCTTCCATCAGTTCTTTGACCCTGGTGATGCCCCGTCTTTTGGGCTGTTTGTCCAGACGGCCCTGAAGCATGAGGTTGGTGACCGGATTGGTGATCATGTGCATCCTGGCCTGCCTGACCAGACCGATGACCTTATCGGCGTAGGCATCGTCGTAAGCGGCCATGGCGCAGGTATGGCAGGCCGTCACTCGACCGTGCCATCCCTCCTTGATAGTTTTGGCGGCCAAGTATTGCAGGGTGCGGGCCGCCGGGTCGTCAGTTTCATCGACGTGCATGTCGATATCGGCGTCGTATTCCTTAGCGATCTCAAAAGCAATGTCGATGTGGCGGATAGAATCGGTCTCGATCATCTCGTTGTAAGGCATCCCGCCCACCACGTCAGCGCCCATCTCCATCGCTTTCCACATCAGTTCCTCGGCGCCCGCATCCTGGATAATGCCCTCTTGCGGGAAAGCTACGATCTGTAGATCCACCAGGTGTCCGTAACGTGTCCGCGTCTCCAGCAAGCCTTCCAGGGGGGTCAGGCCGCCGATGGTGTCCACATCGACGTGGGTTCTTATGGCCGTCGTGCCGTAGCGCACGGCTTCTTTGATCACCCGGCCGGCCCGCTCCACGATCTCTTCTACGGTATATTCTCGTTTGCGTTCCCAGATGATCTCGATAGCCTCTCTCAGAGAGCCAGACACGTTAGGGCGCACCGTTTCCACGATCAGGGTCTTATCAAGGTGGATGTGGGGGTCTACAAAAGAGGGAGTGGTCAGCTTCCCGGCGGCGTCAATTTCTTTCGTTCCCTTTTCCTCAATATGATCTCGCACGACGACGATACGGTCGCCTTCGATCCCAATGTCTTGAAGAGTCTCCTCTCCTCTCAGACGTGCCTGTCTGATCACCAGGTCCATACTTTATTTACCTCCCCGTGATTGTTGGAACGTTTAAGGAACGGAATTTCGCGTCTGTAATGCTATCATAGTCCACATATTTTGTCAAGAATTTTTTGCCGCTGTCCACCATTGTTGCCCTATCCCGTCAATAGTAGTCGGAAAGTGCTGCTGGTTTTTGGGGGCAATTTGGCTCATCGAGGTCGCTCTGATAGGGTCTTGCCGCAGTCTGGACAGCGGCGAGGATCGTCAGGGTTGAGGGTCTGTCCCAAATTTTGGAGAGGCGAGGTTTTGGGGTAAAATGGGAGGCTCATGTTTGGGGATGAGCGGGAAATCCGCCGCGGGCGAGCCAAACATGGCACTACTCACTTTCACTGTTACGCTACCGTCTACGTCATTGTGAAGAACAAGCGCTACACGCTGGCCTTGATCTATGTCTGGGGTGACGAGCGGGTGGTGGAGGTACTCAAAAAGCTGCTGGCTCGACTCAAGAAAGCAGAAGATTTCGAGTACGATTTAAGAGATATTCAAATCCCCAGGTAAGTTTTACGCACATGCTCGTCTCGAGCTACGCGGTGCGACTCACCCTCCAGGGCAATGCGTCCATCGCCCATCACGTAGGCATAGTCGCTGACAGCCAGCGCCAGGTGAACGTTCTGCTCCACTAACAGTATGGTCAGGCCCTCTTCTTTCAAGCGCTTCAAGACCTCGAACAGTTCCATCACCAACAGGGGGGCCAGCCCTAGCGAAGGTTCGTCGAACATCAAGACCTCGGGCTGGGCCATCAGGCCACGCGCCAGAGCTAACATTTGTTGCTCGCCGCCGGAGAGCGTGCCTGCCTTCTGGGCGCTGCGCTCTTCCAGGCGCGGGAACATCTTGTAAACCCAGATCAGGTTGCGCTGAAAACCGGCTTTGGCGCGGGCCGTGAAAGCTCCCATCTCCAGGTTTTCGTAGACGGTCATATCGGTGAACAACTGCCGGCCTTCTGGCACCAACACCAGCCCCTGGGCGGCCTTGGTGTGAGTCGCAAGTCGAGTTAAGTCACGGCTGTTGAAGTTGATCGTGCCGCGCCAGGGTTTAACCAGGCCCATTACGGTGCGCAGCAGGGTGGTCTTGCCCACCCCGTTGGAGCCGACCAGGGTAGTCAGCTTCCCTTTTTCCAACTCCAGCGAGACGTCCCACAGGATTTGCACTTCGCCGTAGCCGGAAGATAGCTCGCGAATTTCCAGTAAAGCCATTGTCCTTTCTCCCGCTCTTATGATGCCATCAGGCTCTCGGCCAGTTTGGGATCGCCCAGGTAGGCTTCGATCACGCGCCGATCAGCCGTCACTTCCTGTGGAGTGCCTTCAGAGATCTGTTCTCCATAGTCTAACACAATCACCCGCTCCGAGACGTTCATCAAGGCGTGCATCACGTGTTCGATGATCAGGATAGTCACGTCCTGGTCGCGGATGTGGCGCATCACCTGCACCATCTCGCTGATCTCAGCGGGGTTCAACCCGGCCAGAACTTCGTCCAGCAGAAGCAGGCGGGGCCGGGCCGCCAGGGCGCGGGCCAGTTCCAGCCGTTTCTTCTGGGCCAGGTTGAGGCTGGCAGCCAGCTCGTCGGCCCGGTCGGTCAGGCCGACGAAGGCCAGCACCTCAGCGGCGATCTGGTGTGCCTGGCCCAGGTTGCGGCTCTCGTGTCCAAAGCAGGCGCCCACCATCACGTTTTCCCGCACCGACAGTTCGTTGAGCGGGCGCACGATCTGGTGGGTGCGGGCCAGACCCGCCCGCGCCACGTCGTAAGGTTGCCAGGCGGTGATGTCCTGGCCCTGAAAGAACACCCGGCCCTTTTCGGGAGGGTATACCCCATTGATCACGTTGAACAGCGTGGTCTTGCCCGCGCCGTTGGGGCCGATCAGCCCCAGAATCTGGCCTTCTGGCAAGTCGAAAGTGATGTCCATCAAAGCTTGCAGGCCGCCGAATCGCTTGGAGACCCCTTTCACTTGAAGGATATTATGAGTCATTCTAACACCCCCCTCAGGCGCGGGAAACGGGTGCGCAGCCAGCCAACCACTCCCACCGGAACGAACAGAACGATGATCAGCAACAACAGGCCGGCGAGGGCCAGGTGCAGGTTCTTGAACAACGGGCTGGTCAACAGAAAACCGCGCAACCGCTCATAAGTGGCCGCCCCCACAACCGGTCCCAGCACCAACCCCTGGCCGCCCAACATCACCATCACAATGGTCTCAATGGACATGTGAAGACGGAAGGCATCGCCTGGCTCGATATTGCCATTCTTGAAAAAGAATAAAACGCCCACGATGCCAGGGACGAAGGCCGAAAGCATAAAAGCCCAGGTCTTGGCGGCCGGGGCGCGCACGCCCATGACCATGGCCGCGTCCTCGTCTTCACGGATGGCTATCAGGCCCAGCCCGAAGCGCGAGTACTTGATCACGTAGCTGGCGATCAGCGCCAGCAGGGTCACGGCGAACAACGCTCCATAAGTCAGCCACAGGGCGTGGGCCGCGCCGCCGTAGGCTTTGTAAGCTGCAAAATTGAGCCACATGCCGGTCGGCCCGCCGAAAGGCTGGAAGTTGTTGATGAAGGCCCGCATGGCTTCGTTGATGCCGATAGTAGCCAGGGCGAAGTACGCCCCGCGTAAGCGCAGGATAGCCAACCCCAGCAGTCCGGCCAGCAGCGAGGAGGCCAGCCCTCCGACCAGCGCCGCCGGCCACAGCGACCATCCCTGCTGGCTTATCAGGTAAAAGCCCACGTAGCCGCCCAGGCCAAAAAACACGATGTGGCCGAAACTCACGTAGCCGGTGTAGCCCAGCAGGATATTGAGGCTGGATGCCAGGGCCACGAACATCAACAGCAGAAACATGTTCTCGCGCATGGTGGCGGAGCCTGTGACGAACGCCGACAGGCCACCCGCTGCTACCAGGCCGAGTGTCAACCAGAATGCAGGGTATCGCCAGGCGTTCATTTTATCGCTCTCCCAACAGACCGCTCGGACGCACCAGCAGGATCAGCACGAACAGAACAAACTCGAACACCGGCACCCAGGTAACCGGCAGGAAGACCGGGATCAGTCCTTCCAGCAAGCCCAGCACCAGCCCGCCGATCAACGCCCCGGTGGGATTGCCCAACCCGCCCAACACGCAGATGACGAAGCTCTTCAGTTCGTAGCTGCCGCCGGCCAGAATGGTGAAGGGGAAAAAGGTAGCGATAAGCCCTCCAGCCGAAGCGGCCAGCATCGTGCCCAGGCCGAAGCTCAGGGCCAGGATCTGCGCCGAGGGGATGCCCATCAGCTCGGCTGCGGCCCGGTTATTGGCCACGGCCCGAATAGCTTTGCCTGGCGCGGTGCGGTAGAGGAACAGATATAGCCCGCCCGCCGCGCCCACGGCGATCAGAGCCGCTAACAGGCGCGTGCCCAACAGCGTCACCGGGCCCAGTTGCAAGCGTCCCAACGAAAAGTCCACGTTGCGCGGCGTGGTGGTGAACACCGCCGTGCCCACGCCGATGATCATCATGTTTACAGAGAAGGTAGCCAACAGCGTTGAAAGGTGAGGCCCGCCCAGGACGCGATGGACAGCGGCGCCATATATCAGGAAGCCGAACAACAGCCCTAACACCGCCACCGGCAGCAAGGTCAGGTAGGGGTTCAATCCCAGGCCGGTGGAGAGCAGGAACACTCCAAACATGCCCAGGGCGATAATCGGCCCATGCGCCAGGTTGATGACCTCCATCACGCCCCAGATCAGCGACAGGCCCATGGCTGCCAGGCCATACACGAAGCCGATCAACAGACCATCGGCCAGGGAAGCCAGGAGAAGATCAAACATACAACCTCCTTGTATCAGGTGTCAGGTCGCTCTCACAGATACGAGGCGCCCCCTAAACTACCCTCCCGCAGGTTTCAAACCCTGCGGGAGGGTGTATCAATTCAAGAAGGTGCTAGCGGGGCAGCGGGTAAAGCGCGTCGGCCGACTTGCCTTCCAGGGGCCAGACCACCTGTTTGACCAGGTTGCCTTCCTCATCCTCCTGCCACTGGATGTAGACCATATCGTGGCCGAGTTGCAGCCCGTGCGCCTCTTCTGTGGTATCGAACTTGACGTGGCCGTAGAAGGTCAGCAAGTCCACGTTGTCCAGCGCCTCTTTGACCTTTTCCAGCTCTACGGAGTCGGCCTCCTCGATGGCCTTCTGGAGGATCAGGCCGGCTGCGTATCCACCGGCGGCGTGATAGCCGAGATATTCGTCACCGAATTCGGCTGTGAAATCCGATGCGAAGTCGTCCATACTCAGCCCGTACCACTCCAGGCCAGCCGCCTCAGCCGATTCGGCTGTGTACTGGGCCAGCGGCTCCCACTGGCTCGGCCCCACCACGCCCAGCGCCGCCTCGCCCAGCTCGGCGAAGGTCGGCTCGGGTGGAGCGACCAGGATAGCGATGAACTTGACCGCCACCTCCTTTTCGTACAGTTGCCTGGCGAAGGTGCTACCGTCCTGGAAGTGTCCGCCGCCCATGAGCGCATCGGGTTCAGCGGCGCTGATTTTATTTATGAAGGGGCCGAACTCGGTCGTGCCAGAATCGTAACCTTCGAAGAGCACGATTTCGTAGCCCAGGCTTTCGCCGTATTCTTTGGCCGCGTTCGCCACGTCGGTGGAGAACTTGTCGTTTTCGTGGACGATAGCCACTTTCTTGGCTTCGGGATCCAGCTCACCTAACAGGTCGAAGGCCCCGGTCAGATAACGGCTGGCGGGTGTGTAGAGCTGGAAGACCAGTTGATAGCCCTTCTGGTAGGTGGCGTCGGAAGCAGCTCCGGTGGTGATCATGATCTTGCCGTTCTGCTCTGCGATCACGGCCGCGGCGTCGGTCAGGCCGCTGCTGTAGGGGCTGATCAGGAAATCGGCCTTGTCGTCGGTGATCAGCCTGGTGTAGAGTTGCTGAACGCGCTCCTTGCTGCTCTCGTCGTCGTAGAACCTGGTGTCGAAGGTGATCACCGTGCCGTCGCTGAGCGCGATCCCGCCGGCCTCCTCCAGGTGCTTCAACCACAGTTGGATGCCCTGGATTTGGGCGGTGGATTCTTTGTTGAGTTTGCCTGTCTGCGAAGTGGTGAAACCCAGGATCAACGTCGTGGGTTCGGCCGCCGGCGCTTTGGTGGGTGTGGCTGCAACCAGCACCAGGACGAGCAAACTCGCCAATACCAAACAAATGTAGCGTTTCATTATCCTTTCCCTCCTTTTTTATTTTATTGAAGATGCGCAAACATTTGATGCGCACCCCAATTACACGAATAATATAAACGATTGAGTCGAAGCAAACGGGACATAAACAAACGGGCAGGCCGCGTGAAAAAAGCATGAACAACTGCCAGCCTGCCGCACCAGCTCTTATTTCCGTTGGGCCGGCTCGGCTTCGGCGGTCAGGGAGTGCGCCCTGGCGATGCGATACGTCGGGGCGACAGTCTTGCGGGGTGATGGGACGCTCAGGGGACAGGCTGAACATGGGCAACAGGTAACCCCACAATCGGATTCGGTTCTGGGGGTTGTAGGAGATGAGCGCATTATAGGTGCATGGTGCTGCCCGGCATCAGTTTTTCCCCTATTCAGCAGGCTAAACAGTTTAACTGGAATTCAACACCAAGTCTTCCTCTCTGAAGAGTATATTTTCCACCATTATACTACAACTATCCCTTATTTGCAAGTGCCTCCAGTTTAGCTTTACATAACAATAGAGTATCTTTGCCTGGGGAAATCAGGGCCGGGCATCCAGGAAGAAAAGGCGAAGCTGATGGCCCTCCGAGATTCGGTCACAGGGGGGAAAGGGGGTCTTATTCTCCTTTAACAGCGCCTGCCGTCAGACCTTCCACCAGCCGGTTTTGTACGAAATAGAAAAGGACGATGGTGGGGACGATGGTTAAGACAGTAGCCGCCGCTACCTGGCCCCAGCGAATGAGAAGCGCCGAGGAAAGCCTTTGGATAACTAAGGTAACTGTGGCGGTCCGCTGGCTCTGGCTGATAATGGAAACGATCAAGTAATCTCCCCAGGAGACAACGAACGAAAAGAAGGCCGCCACCATAACGCCCGGCGCAGCAATGGGCAAGACGACGTATAATAGACGCTCGGCAATGTTGCATCCGTCGATTCTGGCGGAATCGTCGATATCCCTGGGAATATTATCGAAATACCCCGTCAACATCCAGATTTGGAAAGGCAGCACCAGGATAATTTGCCCCAGGACGACGCCAATGACTTTATCGAGCAAGGACAGGGAAAAGATGATTAAATACATGGGAATGATGAGCAACACCTGGGGGAACATTTGGGTGGAAAATATGCCTATGATCAGGGCATTTTTTCCCTTTATGTCGAACCGGCTTAAACCATAGGCTCCCATAATAGAGCAAAAAAGCGAAAGCAGGGTGACGACAAAGGCGATCTCAAAGGAATTCACAAAATACGTGGGAAAATCCGTCACGGAAAGGATGGTGGCGTAATTCTCCAGGGTAAATTCGTTCAGGGGAGGAATGACCTGGCCGGTAAAGATGGAGGCCTGGGTGCGAAAGGAAGTGTAGATGATCCACAGCATGGGCAGAATAAAAAAGAGGAGGGCGATAATGACCACCAAGTAGGCCAGTAGTGCTGTTCCTATTTTTCTTCTAGCTTTACTTGTCATCAGGAAACCGCTCGCCTTTCATAGATTCTTATGTAAATGATGAAATATATCATCAACATTATGAGCATGACGGTGCCGATGCTCGCCCCGTAACCGATGGTATAGCTATTCCAGCATTGGCGATACACGTAAACGGGCAGTACGTCCGTAGCGTTTACTGGCCCTCCGCCGGTAGCCAGGTAAACGAAGTCGAAATTGTTGAAGGTCCAAAGCACGTGGATGGTGACCATGACGATGATCATACTGCGAATGCCGGGGAGGGTTACGTGTATAAACCTTTGCCAGGCATTGGCCCCGTCAATTTCGGCCGCTTCGTAATAGCTCTTTGGTATGGCCTGCATGGCCGCCAGAAAAGCTACTCCATAAAAAGGGACGTTTCTCCATAGATGAAGAAGCATGATAAAAGGCAGGGCAGCATGAAGATCTCCGAGCCAGTATTTATTCAGGCTGCCCAATCCTATCAATTTGAGGACGATGTTTATTAATCCAATATCCGGTTGAGCCATGAATTTAAACATGATCACCGTGGCCGCCACCGGAATCACCCAGCTAGCCATGATGATGCTTTTGAACACCGACATTCCAGGGAGCTTCTGTTGCATGGCCCAGGCCAAAATCAAACCCAATACGAGCTGAAGCAAAACGACTAGAGCAGTCAGCAAAATAGAGTGATACAAAGAGATCCAAAAGATTTCATCAGAAAGTAGCCGCACAAAATTCGCCAGCCCCACGAACCGGACGGTCTCTTTTAGCAGATGGGTGTTGGTAAAAGCCATCCGCAGGCCATCCAGGAGGGGATAAACCGTGAAAAGGGCCATGATAAGCAGGGCGGGGAGGAGCAAGAAAAGTCCTTTGTGTCTTTCCTTCATCTTAAAATTGTGGTAACTCCCTATATGATGTGCGATATTATATTTAATGGGGCATGCCAGAGACATGCCCCATTTTCTCAATAGGAGACATTTATCGTGAGTCCAGACAAAACGCTGCTTTTAGGCTTTATGTCTCAACTCACTCCTTGAGTTTATGAAGCAGCCTCAATTACAGCTCTTCGTTTTCCTTCAATTCCATGATTCTGTCATAAAGCCATTGGGCTGCTTCTTGCGGTGTTTTCTCATCGTAGATAACGTAGTTCACCGCTCTCAGGTTGGCTTCGCTCACCGGACCCCAGTTTATGGGGGCCATGGCTACGGACTTGGGAAGCTCGTTGGCGAAACCCTGGATCCACCAGCCGATATCGCTCTCGGTAAACACTTCCATTTCCAGGGAGTCCATGCGGGCCGGAATGCCGCCGGACTCAGCCAGCCATTCTCCCATCTTTTCCTTGGAGGTGATGTACTTGATCAGTTCCCAGGCCTCGTCTATGTTCTTGGAATAGCTGTTCAGCATGATGGGCTTCACTTCCAGGTAGGTGGCCGGTATCCCGTCTTCGCTGGCGGGTAAGGCGGTGATGGCCGTTTTGTTTTCCAGGATATCTCTGGCGATATCGCTTTCATCCCTTCTTCCCCACAGCCAGGGGCCCATAGGGGCCATAGCCCATTTGCCGGCCACATAGCCGGGGTCTTCTACCGGCCAGCCGGTGCCGCGCACGTTCGGATCGCAGGCCGGGTACTCAACCTCCTCGAACAGCGCATCGTACAGAGCTAACACTTTTTCGAACTGCTCGACGGTGCCGTTGAATTGCACTTCTCCGTCTACAACCTCGAACATGTTCTGCTTCTCGCTCACCTGGTAGTACCAGGAGATAAACTCCTGAGCGGCTCGTGGCCCACCGACCTCGGTGCAGGTGTAGAAACCATGGACTTCCCCACCGGTCAGTTCGGTAATTTTGCGGGCCGTTTCCACCAGTTCTGTCCAGGTTTCGGGGACCTTAAGATCGTATTCTTCGAAGAGGTCTTTGCGGTAGATCATGGCCCGCGCATTAGTGTTGTAAGGAATGCCGTAGAGCTTTCCCCCGATCATCAAGGGGGCTAAGGTGCTTTCTACAAACTGTTCGCTGTCCTCCCAGGCTGCAAACCTGTCGTCCAGAGGCTCGATCAGACCTTTCTGAACGTATACAGCCGTATCTTCCAGCAGCCCTTCGATGACATCGGGCGTCCCGCTCTTGGCTTGCAGGAGGTACTTATCTCTCTGATCTTTGTACTTGCCCGGCCCGTAGAAATTATCCACAGCAGCGTTGGGCAGGGCCGTTTTGGCATCTTCCTCCCACTTCAGGACGTATTCGGGCGACACCTCCTGGGTGACGAAGGGCATGTTCCAGAAGGAGAGGCTGACCGGCTCCTGGGCCATGACCGGTACGTAGGCCGCCAGCATACCCGCCAGGATAACGCCGATCGCCAGGAAATACATGTGCTTTTTCATTTTTCTTCCTCCTAAAAGGGTGTGTTACAGATCCAATAGAAAACAGCAGGGGAGCTACAGTCTAATCTCGTCTATGAGTATCACCTCCTTGTTAGATATTAGTTAGACTCCGGGTAGTGCTCCATCTTAGGTGACGTCTATCGTTCTCTTTGGGGTCTATGGTTTTGGAAAAATGGAGCTTTCTCGGGCAATCAACTCTGGTTGAAGGGCAATCGTTTTTGGTTCAACAGCCGCTTCCCCTTGCTGGCTGGCTTCGATAATCCGCACCAATTCCCGCACGGCGATGCAGCCCAGCCTTTGCTGATCGTGGTACAGGGTGGTAAGCGGCGGCCAATAATAGGCTGATTCGGGTATGCCATCGAAGCCGATCACGGCCAGGTCCTGTGGTATCTGCAATTCTCTGCGGCAGGCCACCTGTAAAACACCCAGGGCCATCTGGTCGTTGGCTACGAACACGGCTTCCATCTCTGGATATCTATCCAGCAGGCGGCGTATGGCCTGCTCTCCGCTGGCCGAGGACCAGTTGCCCGATTCCCAATGGTGGTCGGCAACCTCGATACCTGCCTCCGCCAGGGCCTCCTGCCAGCCTGTTTTTCGCTGGCGAGCCTCCCACCACTCCAGCGGCCCGGAGATGTGACCGATGTGTCGATGGCCCTGTTCCAGGAGGTGCTCTGTGGCGATGCGGCCTCCTGCGTAGTTGTCTACCGAGACGATGGGCAGATCGGGCCGTGTCTCCATGGTAAGGAAGATCATCGGGACAGATAAACCGGGCGGCTGATCCTTAAGCCACTCTCGATTGTTCCCGACCTCTTGCACGGCCCAGATAATCCCATCCACCTGTCTGGCAAGCAGCGAATTGAGAAGCGGCTGAACGTCATTGGTGTCAAAGCTGGACAACTCCTTGAGCAGGAGCATATAACCCATCTCCTCAGCCTGCTTCGTAATACCGTTGAGGGTACGGGAAGGCCCAACATACTTCAAGCCCGCCGTTACCACGCCCAATGTAAAACTGCGTTGTTGGATCAGGCTGCGCGCGATGGCGCTGGGTTGATACCCTAGTTCCTCTATCACCCGCTGCACCCGGCGGCGGGTTTTCTCTGCCACGTCGGGCCTGTTATTGATCACCCGGGATACGGTCTGATGGGACACTCCAACTGCAGCCGCAACGTCTCGGATGGTTACCTTTTTTCCCATGTTCATTACCTCGTTGGTTTACGTTACCGTTCCCGTTACCGGTAACATTATATCACAAAGAAGCGTTTTTGTCAAGGTAATGGTGGCCGCCCTCGGAGCGCCAATCGTTCAGGCCTCCCGATTTTAGGAACTATCCCTGGTAACCCTGCCTCAGATCGGGAGACCAGCCCCCTGGCCCGTACTTCCCCAGACCCTATTTCTGGTTTCTAATGTTCTGTGCAAGACACTCTGCCTGTTTGAACGGGAGCTAGAGTCATTATAGCACATAAGCGGGCAATTATCAAGCGCATGTGGGTTAGAATGTTGCTCCAGCCATCCCACGGGCGAAGTTACGCAGAGTCTCGCCCGGTTTTATTGTTAAAAAGACAGATACACAGAGCCGTCACCCTGGAGAAAGTGACGACTCTTGTTTACATAACTGTGTTCAATTGTGTATTCCTTAGACGGCAGGCACGTCCCACTTTTCGTTGCGGTCCTTGATCAGCCATTCCATATCCAGGTCTCGCAGACTCTCCTCGCCGGGTACCGTAGTATTCACGTCCCAACCGATCAACTCCAAAAACTCCTGGTTTATGGTTCTGTAATCCACGGTGACGCCTTTAAGGTTGCCCTCTTCGATAGGTGGTTCACCCACGATGCGGCCCGGCACATTCCGGGTCAAGGGGTTGTGACCCTCGCGCAGGTTGAAGGCGTGACGCATGGTGGCGATGCGCATCCCGGCCTTGTAAATCTCGTCCAGGGTGTAGTCCCAGCCGGTCACGGCCACAAGCTGTTCGGGCAGACATTGGATGTGGTAGCTGGCGTAGCCGAACATGCACAGGCCGGCTGCCTGGGCCACGTGGTAGGTGGTCATCCGTCTGTAATGGGGCCTGGCCCGGCCAGTGTGAATGTATTTATCTACCTCGGGCCAATCGACCCCCAGGCCCTCTATCAGCTCTCCGCCCTGGGTATGGCGGCCAGGGGTGGCGTCCAGTAGATAAGTGGTAACCAGGCCAGGCACATAACGGGGATCGTGGGCTGCTACTTCTTCGCCCTGAATGTGGATGGCGTACTCTTCTGCTCCCTGGCCGATCTTTTCGGCGGCCACTTTAGCCCCATCGGCCAGCACCTCTCCGATGCCCTCTCGTTTGGCGATCTTCTCTGTCAGAGCTACGATAGCCTCCGCGTCACCCCACCGTAGTTCCAGGCCGTCGGTGTCTGCGGTGGTCAGGAGGCCGCGCTCAAAGCACTCGAAGGCCAGGGCTACCGCCGCGCCCGTGGAGATGGTGTCCAGGCCATGCTCGTTGCAGATTTCGTTGAGCTTGATGAGGGACTCCAGATCGTCGTTCAGCAGGTTGGTGCCGAACATAGCCAGGGTTTCGTACTCCGGTTTGTGGCCGTAGTGATCGTGCTCGGCCCTCAGGGCGAAACGGCCCGTGTCCAGCCTGACCGTCCCGCCACAACCGATGGGACAACCCCAGCAATGGTATCGCTTTTCCTGGTAAGCGATGACCGCCTCGTCGCTGATCTTGGAACTTCTCTCCAGGGGGAAGAGAACCGTGCCCGCTCCGGCCCAGTTCTTGACCGGCGAGTCGCCGCTGATGGCCGACTCGGCGGTGATCTCGCAGGTACCGTAAGCGACCATCCCCTCGTACCAGCCGCCGGCTTCGGCCATGTATTTCTGGCGCAAAGCTCTGATCCCCTCTTCATCGGCTACAGGTATTTTCAGCCTGCCTTTGACCACCACGGCCTTGAGCCGCTTGCTTCCCATGACCGCCCCCAGGCCGGAGCGTCCGGCGGCCCGTCCCTTGTCGTTCATGATGCAGGCCAGCAGGGAACACTGCTCCCCACCTGTCCCAATGGAAGCCACCTCCACTTTACCGTGTTCTTCTTTGAGGGTATCCTCCAGCTTGCTGACGTTCATGCCCCACAGGTGCGCGGCGTCCCGTAGCTCGGCTTCCCCTTCGTCGATAAGGAGATAGACGGGCTTGTCCGCTATGCCGCTGAACAACACCCCGTCGAAGCCGGCGAACTTCAGGTGGGGACCGAATCGGCCACCACAATTGGCGTCGCCCCAGGTGTGGGTTTTGGGCGATTTACCGATCACCGTAAAGCGCGAACCGATGAGCGCCGGCGTGCCCGTCAAAGGGCCGGTCGTGAAGCCCAGGATGTTGTCCGGCCCCATAGGATCGACCTCGGCGGCCATGCGCTCGTAGAGAAGCCTGGCTCCCACACCATAGCCGCCAATATACTGGCGGCACATCTCTTCATCAAGCGCTTCTTCCTCAATTTTACCACTGGAAAGATCAACGAGCAGAATCTTTCCCATGTAACCGCGAGCCATATCGTCCCTCCTCTCTTTGCTTATCTTGTTAAAGATGAATGTATGTTACCGCCCGCAAGGATTCAGCGGCAAAAGCTATAGCCGCAAGAATCGCTTCACGAGTGAGACGTGGATGAGCCTCAAGGATTTGCTCAAAGGTCTCGCCAGCAGCAATCTTTTCCAAAATGAGTTCAACGGGAATGCGCGTGCCAACGATAACGGGCTTACCCATCATTATTTTGAAATCAGAGTGAATGTAGTTTTGCCAGTCCATTTCTCACCTACGCAGTTATTATACCGCGTTTTGCCCTATTTGTACAGAAGCCATACATAGCAGAACGAACGGTCAACAGATTAAAAAACGGATTTAATAGATATGATGCGATACAATCTGTTAAATCCGTTTGCAATCCGTTGACCGCTTATCTCGCTTCGCGCTCTATAAAGAATTAGAGCTTCCTCGTTTCCCGGACGACAAAAGAGTCGTGCATAATTAAAACGCAATGGACTGATTCGGGATAACGAGGAAGCTCCAAACGAGAGCGAGGGCGGCTAGAGCGATAACTGCGACGTGAGATGGACGGTGGCGGCGATGCGAGCTGGACGATGGCGGTGACGTGAGATGGATGGCGGCGGCGACGTGAGCTGGACGATGGCGGCGATGTGAGATGGATGGTAGCTGCGACGTGAGACGAAACTACGATGCTCTCGCTGAAAAAGGAAGGCGGCTACGATGTAGACTTCAGCGTTCCCTCTTTCTCACTCTGACGGCTGCTTGTGCCAGTTGGCGTCTGGTCGCCACAAACAGGTATAAAGCTCCCACTACAATCAATATTGTCAACACATAACTTGTCCTTTTTGACTTAACGCTCGGGGCGTTTTACCCGCCGGTTACATCTCCACTATACCATTTTTGGGGCCGTTTGTAAATAGGAAAATTTTCCTATTGTGCCCGACTTCGTGAACCTGAGCGTTGGCTTAAAGTCCAGATGGTGGTACGATCCTCTTGTCCCTTGTATTATACCACATCCACCTTCCAACGGCCTTACAAAATGCTCCCCGGACCTTCCAAAAACCTTCCAATTTCCTACTTTGCCAGGAGCCACTGGCGGTAAACTTCGTCCAGGCTCAGGCCGCATGCCTGTTGGGCCACATTCATAAAGTCCTGGGGGCTGACCAGCCGATATTTATACTCCCGCAGGTAGCGGCGCATGATGGTCAGATAGGCGTCATCGCCCACCTTCTGGCGCAGGGCGTTAAAGAAGAGCGCTCCTTTGGCGTAAACAATCACCTCGTAATTATCGGCGAAGGCGGCGGCTGGTTGATCGAGCACGGCGTCACGTCCTCGCCGGGCGGCGCTTTCGTAAGGGATGAGCCACCGCGTGCGCACCAGTTCCTCGGCTGCGGCCCGACCGTGGACCATCCGATAATAGTAGATGGTGGAGTATTCTGTCAGCCCCTCGTCCAGCCAGGGGTGGTTCAGTGGGTCGCTGCCGACCTGGTTGTACCACCACTGGTGTCCAACTTCGTGGGCGATCAGAAACTCCAGGTCTTTCCGCCACTCCCGATAGAGATCGATGCCTATCAAGGACAGGCCCGGATACTCCATGCCTCGATAGGTCAGGGGCGCTTCGACCACCTCGAACTCGCGGTAGGGATAGGGGCCGAAACAGTCGTTGTAGACTTTAAGGGCCGCAGCCGCATACCACAGAGCCGACTGGCCGGCCTTTTCGTCCTGGGGGAGATAATAGGAGTTGATGGTGGTGCCCTGGGCCACGCTGCTTTGAACCTGAAAATCCTGGCTCATGAGCAGGGCAAAGTCGCGGGCCGGGCCGCTGACACAGCGCAGGGTGCGGCGTCCCTCGGCGCTGTCTTCCACCTCCAGCACCGAGCCGGAGGTGACTGCTATCATCTCCGTCGGCACGGTAACGTCTACCTGGTAGAGGGCTACCTGGCTGTAAACGGCGTCGGCGTAGGCCGGGGCTATATCCAGTCGCCAACCTCCATTTTTGTCGTAGTCCTGGTCGTGGACGGCCAGCATGGGGTAGAAACTGGGCAGACTGAAGATGCCCTGGCTGTAGCCGAAGAGGACGTAACCTGCATCTTTCTGGGGAATCTCGACCGTGAAACTCAACTCGATCTCGAGGGTCTCGCCGGGGGGCAGGGGAGTGTCCAGGGCGAGCTTAAGGGCGGTGTCTTCGGCCTCGTAGGAGAAAAGGGTTTCCTGTTCGTTCACGGTCGCCTCATGGAGGCGCGCCTGGCCTCCATAAGTGGGCAGGTTAGGGTAGAGCCTGAAGTAGATTTCGCTTAGCTTCACCCCTTCCAGGTTAGTGTATTCCAGGCGTTGGCGGCCAGTCAGTAGCAGAGCGTCCGTATCAATTGCGGCCTCAATGTGATAGAGGGGGATCGGGCCTGAGACCTCTACGTCGTCCTGGGCGGCGGGCATCAGGGCTTGTTTGTAGGGAGCCAGGTTGCGGCCCGCCTCCTTACAGCCTGGGATCAGTATCAAGACACAAATGAGAACCAGGATATGTGTTTTCATTAGTGGGTGCCATTGTGGGCGCCGATGAGGTGACAGCTAAGGGCCGGGCGAGGGAGGATAGGGGCTTTTTAGCCTTTGACGGCCCCGACCAGCAATCCACGGGCGATGTAGCGTTCCAGAGCAATAGCCATGCCGATGACCGGGATGATCATGAGCAGGATCAGGACGGACATGTACCACCACTGCGGTCCCCGGGTGGCGTTCTGGGCCGCCACCGTCAGCGGCAACGTCTGAGATTTGGCCCCCGACAGGAACAGGGCCAGCAGGTACTCGTTCCAGGCGAAAACCAGCACGAACAGAAAGGTGGCGACCAGGCCCGGCACGGCAAGGGGCAGCACAATGGACCAGAAGATCCGATAGGGTGAGGCCCCGTCGATGGCGGCGCACTCTTCCAGCTCAATGGGGATGGTCTGGAAGTAGTCGCGCATCAGCCAGACCACGATGGGCAGGTTAGTAGCCAGGTAAGTTATAATCAGGGCCACCTGGGTATCCAGCAGATTCAACCGTTGAAACAACACGTATATGGGGATCACCACGGCCACCGGGGGCAACATGCGTTGGGAGATCAGCCAGAAAGCAATGTCCCGGTTAGCCAAAGCGCGCTGGAAGCGCCGGCCAATCGTTTGCAATAATATGATAAATAAGATGCCGCCGGCGATCAGAGCTAGCTGCCAGGGCACGCCCAGGGTGATGGCGAAGATGGTCACTGCCAGGCAGCCGATAAAGGTCAGGATCGCGCCCAGGCGTGGCCGGTACTGAAAGCGCGTCAGGCCATAGGCCGCCGCCGTCCCCAGGAACAGGGCCAGCCCGGCGCTGGTGGGAGCGACCACGACCGTGTTGATGTAGTTTCGCCTGGTATCGTTGCTCAAATCGCCAACCAGGATGTAGTCCCAGGCGTGCAGCGAGGGTTGGAAATCAACGCCAGGCAGATAAAACGGCCCGTCGTTCACATCTATAGGCAGCTTGAACGAGGTAATAAGAAGCCAGTAGAGCGGGAATAGCACCACTAAGGTCCATATCCCCAAGGCCAGGTATGTCAGCGCCATCTCTGCGGGAGATGGAGTGGAGAGCGATCTGCGCCGGAACAGTAATTTAATCATCCCTATCCTGCCTCCGCCACACGGCTCCGGATCAGATTGACATAAGCGATCCCAATAAAGGTGACGAGAAACAACAGCACATAGGCAATGGCTGCCGATCCGCCTAAGTCCAGGGCGCGCCAACTGATGTAGGCCTGCAAAGTCAACGACTCCGTGGCCGTACCCGGCCCGCCATTGGTCAGCACATTGGGCAAATCTACGATCTTAAAGGCTTCGATCATCCTGATCAGGATCAGGGTAGTGCTGACCGGCAGGAGCTGCGGCAGGGTGATGTGCCAGAAGGTCTGCCAGCGGTTGGCCCCGTCCACCAGGGCCGCTTCAATCACTTCGACCGATTGGCCCTCCAGGGCGGCTAACAGCACAATAAACATGAAGGGCGTCCATTGCCATATATCGCTGATCATCACCGCGGCGCGCGCCCCCCACGGATTGTTGACCCAGGAGAATAAGCCCAGTCCCAACGCCTGCCAGATAGGCTGGAATGGCCCTTTGTCGGTATCGGTCAACATGCGGAACGTATAGGCAATCCCCACCGGGGTAATCATCATCGGCAGCAGGAAGACGACGCGAAAGAATCGGCGGCCAGGGATACGTTGGGTCACCAGCATCGCCAGGCCAAGCCCCAGGATGTACTGAACGGCGATGCCGAAAAAAACGTAGAGCAAAGTGACGACTATAGTGCCTGGCCGGCCAGGCGGGATGAGCGTCCACACCAGCAGCCAGACGAGCAGGCCCACCAATGACACGGCCAGGAGGCGCCCGATCAGTCCCCCGACAGAGTACTGTCGGCGGCGGATGTAGCGCACCAGGGAGAAGGCTAAGAGCGCCATAACGACCGCGAACACCAGCCAACCGAGCGGCGAGAGGCCGGCCATGCGACCCAGGAAGTGGCTTTGCTCACTGCCGAACAGCAATTTACGATAGTTAGCCAGCCCGACGAATTTAAATTCGAACCCGCCTCGGACAAAGCGGAAACGTGAAAGAGACAGATAAAGGGAGATGATTAAGGGGAAGATAGCCAGAAAAAGCACTACCAGGACGGCGGGCCAGATGAAGGCGTTGCCGGCCGCACGTTCTATCCGCATAGTCAACCTATGCCATGGGCTATTAGAGTCTAGAGGGGTCTCAAGGCCTGGCCCAGGCCGGGCCGGGCCTTGAGATCTTTTTTCCACTTGTTGCATGGGATTACTTGGTAATGCCGAGCGAGCCGCGGTAGGCTTCAAGTTGCTCCTCGCGGCCCAGTTCTTCGGTGATCTCCTCCCAGCCATCGTACATTTTACTTTCGAACTCGTCCAGGGTGATCTCACCGGCCAGGTACTGGCTCATGGCCGTGTCGAGCACCACCTGCAGGTAACGCTGGTTCTGCGGGATGCGCAGGTCCAGCACCATATTCGGACTGGCGAGGCTATCCTCGATGGCGCCCAGGTAATAGTCGGCTGCCATCTCGCTCATCCCTGCTTCCACCCACGGCTCACGACTCTTGAATTGCGAGGTGCGATAGGGGTTGAAGCCCGTCTTGCCGAGGGTGACGTCCACGTTAGCCTGAGCCGGCTGGGCCATGTAGGAGAGGAAGGCGTAAGCCGCGTCCTTGACTTTGGGGTCAGCGGCGGCATTGATCCCGCCCGACCATCCGCCGAAGCAGGCATAAGGGGCGTAGTTCACCCCATCCACGGCGTAGGGGCAGTTTTCCTCGTCGCAGGGTACCAACTCGCCGGTCTCCCAGTCAACCACCTCGGTGGTGCCAGGCGTAACGACAGCTCCAACCATGTCCTGCACCTTCGAGGTATCCGGGTCAATGGCCAGCGTGCCGATGTCCCCCCAGTCCAGGGAGAGGGCGCAACGACCGGTGACGAATAGGCTGCGGGTGTCGCCCACGTCCATGTTCAGCTCCTCCGGCGGGCCGTACTTGGTGGTCTCCTTGAAGATTTCCATGGCCTTCCGCCAGCCATTGTTTTTGACCAGCGGCTCCATCGTCTCGGTGTTGAAGAAGGAGCCCTGGCCCGTGCCCTGGGTCTGCACGAAGGAGGTCACGAACGACCAGACAAACTGCCAGCCCTGAGCGCCCCGCTTCTTGGAGATGCACGAGCCATAGTCGGGGTCGCCGTCCCCATTCAGGTCCTTGCCGTGGAAGAATTCGGCAATTTTGAGGTAGTCATCCCAGGTCTTCGGTGGCTCCAGGCCCTCCTCCTCCAGCAGGTCGGTGCGATAGTAGACCATGTGGAAGTCACCGTCCAGCGGGATGGTGTAGATGCGGCCACTGTAGGTGGCGCTGAAGTTGCGGAAGAAGGGGGCCACATCTTCCCACTCCAGGGCCTCGTCGGCCGCTATGCGGTCGGTCAGATCTTCCAGGTAGCCGGGGGTGATGTAGTCCACCATCCACTGCGGCGCAAACACGAAGGCGTGAAAACTGTTCGTCCCGGTTGCCATGTCGGTCAGAATCTTCTGGTACAGGTCGCTGAAGGGCACGATCACCACGTTGACCTTGGCCCCGGTCAGCTCCTCGAAGTCGGGGGCGCGTCGCTGGAGCGGTTCGGCGATCTGCGGGCCGGTGAAGGTAAGCAGGTCAACGGTTACCCCTTCGAAGGGCTTCTCCTGGGCTGGATCTGCGGCCTGCGCCGGGCCCACCAACATACTGAAAAGTACCACGATACTCAACAGAGCTACCAGCTTTCTCATTTTACTTCCTCCTTTTCAATCTGGGTTGCTCGTTCGTATATCTACGAGACGGCGTTGTCCTATGAGCCTGAAACACGATAGACATTTGTGGGGGGCACATCACCTCCTTTCGTCACTCATTATAGTACGCGCAGGATTGCTAAATGAGCATGATAGGGTTGGGCGAGGAATCTGGCAAACACCGGAGCATCGTCCCACTGAGATGATATTATAACGATTACGGCAATTATTATAACCTTTTTCGCTTTCTCTGTCAAGGCGTGTTTGGCCTCCGGGGTCTGTCCAAATTTCGGGAGGCGAGATTTTGGGGTAAAATGGGTGAAAGCATCAAATAGAGGTGAGAAATGAGGAGCTTGAGTCAACAGAAGAAAGAGAAAGAGCACTTTGTGAACGCTGCGGCAGAGGCACGATACATCTCCAACGTCGGCTTCGGGATAGTCTTTTTTTCCACCCTTGTTGCCGACGCAGGTCCATAGACCATCCAATTGGCCGCGTTCTATATTGCTCAACAGCATTCTAAAAACCGACCAGGCGGATATCGTCCACCCACACCGTGCCTGTATTGCGCCCCTCCTCTGCGACAAAGCCGAACCAGATGCCCACCACCTGAGCAGGGTCGAACTCGGAGAGGCCGGCCCCACCCGCCCAGTCGGGCTTGATGAAGCCCTCCCAGGGCAACTCTACCAGCGCCCAATCGTCCACGCTCTCCGCCGGCGCTTCAAACCAAAACTCGAAAGGGGTTGGCTCTCCAGAACCGTCAACGTATAGCGTCACCCCCAAATCCTGATCGGCCCGGTCGCCGTGCAGACGCATAGACAGGCCCGTTCCGCCGCTCCAATCCTGGGGGGAGTCATAAGAGCGGCCACAGCCACACCAGCCCCAGGGGGCAATGTCATATTCCATGCGCAGCGAGGTAGCGCCATTATAGTACACCTCGCCATCCAGGCGGTACTCGAAGGTGGTATCGCCCTGTTCGTCGGTGTATGGCGACCATCCCTCGTATGGGCCGTATGTTCCTTCAAAATCGTCGATCAGGCCCGCCGCCCTTGGCTCGGCTACTTTTTCCTGCTTCTGTTCTTTACCACCTTCTTCGTCTGGAGGTGGCGTCGGGACTGCGGTGGGGGGCGGAGGCGTTTCGCCTGGAGGTGGCGTCGGGATTGCGGTGGGGGGCGGAGGCGCTTCGCCGGAGGCCGCAGCCAGGTAGCGATTGTAGTAAACGTTAAGCACAGGGACGAACTCGCCGCTGGCTTTCTGGTTGCCGGCGGGACTGGGGTGGTCATCGCCGTCGGTGGGGTATTCCGAGACATTGGGATTGGCGTCGTCGTCGCCGTCAAAGATGTGTTGGATGGCGCCGTCGTGGTAGCGATGGTGGTTGCCGCTGTCCCGCCCCAGGTCGTTAGTGTCAGGGTGGCCGCCGTTGGTGGTCAGCACGTTGTAAAAATCAAAGACGGCCACGTTGCTGTAGGGGTAACCGGCCAGCCACTCGTAGACCAGCCAGTTGTTGAAGGCCCGCGCGTTGGCGGCGTAGGTGGGGTCCTGAACAGGCGGCGCGGTGATGACCACGAAGAGCCTGTCCTGCCGGGTGGCGAAGTACTCCAGGAGATCATTGTAAACTCTCTTGGCGCTCCCCACGGTGAGCCAGTCGTCGGTCGAGGGAGGATCGTTGGGATTGCCCTCCAGATTCGAGTTGGGGAAGCAGGACTTGAACATAATGATCTGGTTCTCGCCGCCGGGGTCAGCCAGGGGACGGGTGTAATAAGAATTCTGGTCGTTCAGGGTGTATAGAGCGTTCAGATAGGCGCCGCTGTTCGGGCCGCGAAACCATTCCGGCCAGTCCAGGATGTCGGTGCGGTCGCCGATGCTGTCCGGCCCCCAGCCATAGTTTGTGTCGCTGACGAAGTAGTTGTTGTTTGCCAACGCCATTCCCAGGCCACCATGGTCATCGGCCAGCCAGTTTTCCCCGCACGAATGGTGGATGAAGACCAGCTTCACCACTCTGTCGGGCGGGTGGGGATTATCGGCCTGGGCCGCGTTGGTCTGGCCGGGCGCCGCCATTCCCGTCCCGGCAAAAAAGGTTCCCAGCAACAGGGCGCAGAGCGTCATAATCGCCAGACATAGACATAACTTCCGCTTGTTTTTCATTTGAATCCTCCTTTGCTCACTACTCAACGTCTATAAACCTCAGCCTGGGACTGAGGATCCCAGGCTAAGAGCCAAAGTGCGCTCCAGCGCACTGCCTTCTAAGTATGGTGGAGCATGAGGCTTTGATCCTGATGCTGTGCTCATCTGATTACAAAAGATAAGGCGACGAGCACCACCAGCATCGAGGCAGCCAGGATGGCTATGCGCTTCAGATCGGAGTACACGTAGCGATACTCCTGGCTGAAATCGATTTTTTTCGCCCCGGAGGTGGCGCCGGGAGCAACAATGCCCCTGGATTCGGCGGCCCGCAGGGTAAGATCAGGTCTCACCCCGGCGGGAGGAGCGGGCGACCGTTTCTTTCCCGTGCTTCGTCGCGCTCGACGTGATTTCTTAGCCATCTATTCTGCACTCTCCTTTTCTGGATTTCTCATTGAGCTTTCATTTCGCTAACTCAGCGATAACCACCAGTCGATGGGTATCGATAAGATAAGGATAACAGGTCATCAGGGTCAGGACCGGCTCAATGGTGGGGTACATAACACTCACATCGGTAGGCTCGACAATACGCTTGGCTTTGACAAAATAATGGTAAGGTTGCTCACCAGCATAGAGGATGATCTCATCCTCCAACTCAAGTTTGTCCAGGTCTCTGAAAATTGCGCCGAAGATATCGTTGTGGGCGGAAATGAAACAGTTCCCTCTCTCGCCGGGATTGGCCGAACCGGTATGGTGTCCTGCTCCTTTTTTCAAGGATTCGGGATCGTCTCCTTCGACTACGGGAGCATCGACGCCAATGGCCGGCATGACAATGCGGGTGGCCGCCTCGGGGCCAGGGGTAGGAATGGGAATAGCGGGCAGAGGTTGAATCAGCTTACGCATGTGTTCCGGTATTTCCCCTTTGTCCGTCGGCGGGGCGTGACCACCAGGCAAGATCGCAACGTCTATCAGGGGCGTGGGCGTCGGGGTGGGACCTTCCCTGGCCTGAACCATCTCCTGGTTCAGGACGCGCAAATTGAGCACAGAACTGACGAGGACAAGGATCAGGCCCGCCAGAGAAGCCACCTCCAGGATCAAAAGCACCCTGTCCCTTAACCTGGCCCAATCGCGGGCCTGTTTCTGGCCTTCAGTTTTTGAGGGCTTCGTCTCGGTGGCGCGGAACCTGGTGGGGGCGTTCCGGGGCCTGGGAGAGAGCTGAGGGGGGAAAGGCTTTGTCGTCGGCGTCGCTTCCTCACTGGGGAGAGGCAGATCGTCGGCCCTCCGACCGGTGGCTGCCAGACGGCGCAAACGTTCCTGGCGGGCCGCCTGCCGCTTCAGGATCAATATCCTCTCCAGTTCCTCGATGGTCAGATCATCGACTGCACGTCTATCCGCCACTCTTGACCTCGCATCAGGGTTTCTAATAAACTTAATCCTGATTTATTATACCTCTCCCTGTCTTTCCCGTCAAGTTTGAGGATCCCAGGCGTCCCAGATTTTTGGTAGGCGCCCGCAGAAACCAGGTTTTTGCTAAAAAAACGTAGAAATGTTTATGGTCCTTGACAGGTTGTTCCTTTTCCTGTATAGTGGACTCACGGGGTTTTTGTATGGAAAAAGAAGCATGACGCAGAGCCGCTGATCTGATATTTGGAGGATAGGTGAATATGAAAGCGGTCGTTATTTTACCCGTTGGCCTGATGGCGCTGGCGTTGGTGGCCTTCACCGTCGGGCCACAAGGGGGCGAGTGGAGACAGATCGCCTTTAGCGGCCAGGAAGTGCATCAGGTAACCGTCGCTTCCTGGGGGGAGATATACGTCAGCCTGGGCGCGGACCTGCAACGTAGCGACGACAGCGGCCATTCGTGGCAAAGCATCGGTGCGGGGCTGCCGGAGCGGCCCGCTGGAGCCGATCCGTGGCAGATCATCCCCGGCCCGGCCCGGCCAGAGGAGCTATACGCCTACGCGCCCGGCCAGTCCCCTTTCATCAATCTTGGCTGTTCGGCCACCCTGGCCCGTTCCGACGATGGCGGCGCCAGTTGGGTTCAACTCCACCCCCCGAACCTGCCCTGGCGGTATGCTCCGCCCGAAACCCTCCCGCCCAACGCCCTCTCTATCCACCCCCATCCCCTCAGCGGCGAACTGTATGTCTGGGAATTTCTCGCCGCCGACCCTCGCAGCGGCGGCCTGGAGGCCCTGCTTCGCTCGTCGGACGGGGGACAGACCTGGACGGAGCTACCCCTGCCGCCCAAACCACCCCGGGCTACCTGGGCCAACCGGCGATTCTTCGGCTTTCACCGCTACGGGGATGACGCTATCTTGTACGGCCAGGTCAAGGATGTGGCCTACACCTCGGTGGCTACCAATCCGATTTACCTCCATCGTTCCCTGGACGGAGGGCTTACCTGGGAAGAGATCCCCCTGCCGGAGGAGAGTCCTTTTGCTCGCTACGCTCCTATCCCAGACAGCGAGGAGCTATACGTGGCCCTGGCTTCCTGCGAAGGCTGGCAAGAAGGGAACGTGTCCCTGTATCGCCTGGGACCCGGCGGAGCGGAACGGCAGGGCCGGTTACCTCTAACAACCGGGGCCTTCCCCTATTTCGACCTGGCCTTAGACCCGGCGGACGGCGACCGCCTGGCCTGCGCTGAGCTACCCCAATATCCTCATTCTCCGCCTGTGGAGAGTGTGTCGGTCCGCGAGGATGGCGGGGCCAATTGGCTGACCCTGTCTCTGCCCCATCCCCTGAACGTCCACGACGTGGCCTTTGGACGCTCCACTCTCTACCTGGCCACCGATGATGGCTTTTGGGTTTACGACTGATCGGCTTCGCTTTCATCCTCCTCACGTGGACTACCGTAAACCCCCCGATATTCTTCCGGCAAAAGCTCGGCGATGTGGTACATGATCAGGTCAGTCAGGCGTTCCAACTCTTTGCCTCTGGCCTTTTTGGCCGTGTTGGGCAGGGTGAAAGGCTCTCCGAAGACTATCCTGGCTTCAGGACGGCGCAGCCTCTTCCAACAGGTGAAGAACTTATCAATGCCACTCATCCCTGCCGGAACGATGGGCACCCCTGCTCGTAGAGCGATGTAAGCTACTCCGGCCCGTCCTTTTTTTAAGGCGCCGTCGGGGCTTCTGGTGCCTTCTGGAGCCAGCCCCAGCGGCTCGTCCCGCTCCAGGAGGGAGAATACCTCACGCAGGGCCTTGCGGTCCACTTCGCCCCGCCGGATGAACACCGGGCCGCCAGCGCGCAGCAGAAACCCCAGAATGGGCTTACGTCTCCACTTGTCGGCCATCAGGGGCCTGACCCGGCGAGGTAAAGAAACCATCAACAGAACCGGATCGAAGAGGTGAATGTGATTGGAGACGACGATGAAGGGGCCGGTGGCAGGCACGTTTTCCCGTCCCACCACCTTCCAGCGGGTGAGAAGGCGAAAGGCCACACTGAGGACGGCTTTGAAAAAAGCGTAAAAGAAGGCGGTCATAAGTGCATATCTCCCATTCTCAACTCCCCACTCCTTATTCCCTTCATTCTACCCGTCGGCCTTGAACCTGAACAGTATGGGTCACGATCTCGCTCCCGGCCGGAGAGAGGTTGGCCTGGAAAGGGACACTCTGGCCTGGAGCCAGAACGCTGGTCGTCAGATCGATGGCCCGGATGCTGGTCACCAGCCCTGCGGCGTCGTAGGCAGTGATTACCACGGTGACCGCCTCAGCTTCGCTCTGGCCGGTATTCCTGACCTCTCCCGTGACCACGTAGTATGACAGACCCTCCCCGGCTTTTCCCTGATGATTGACGACTGCCAGGTCTCGATAGGCGGATCCCAGACGGGCCACCATCACGGCGCTCAGGGCGATAGCCTGGTATTTAGCAAAGGTGAGGGGCGGCTCCTTAAAAAGAACGGCAAAGGGAGCCCGCCTACCGGAGGGAATGATATCCAGAGCGGTGAAGGCTGTGGCTCTGGCTAACACCTGGTTTTGTTCGTCTTGCAACGAGACTTCTACCTGGACATACTCAATGTCGGCGGTGGTGATGTTGTGCATCTCCCCCAGGAACCACAGACCGCCGGCCGGCGTTTCGTAGAGGCCCACGTTCTCGATGGCGTAGGGCACGGCGGTAGGGGTCGGGGTAGGGGGGCTGGTCTGCGAACCCTCGTCCTGGGGGATGACCAACTCCTGTCCGATCTGCAACCGCCGGGGATCGATGATCCCGTTGGCCTCCTGGATGGCCTCGACGCTCACCCCGAACCGGGCGGCGATGCCCAGCAGGGTATCACCTTTTTGCACCACGTGGATGATGGGGGTGGGGGTAATGGTGGGGGTAAAGGTCGGCGCTGGCGTGGCAAACAATGGCGTGGCTGTGGCTTGTGGCCCTGAAGTGGTCTCGGCCTGAACCGTAGGGGTAGGAACGGTGGGCGTCGGAGTGATGATCTGACCACAGGCGGACGATGCCAACGTGACCAGGACAAGCACGAATAACGCCTGCGAGCTTGCCTTGTAACAATGCCGGCGGGCCTGTCGCGCCGGTGAAATTGCAAGCTCGTTTCGCCGCTGAGGGAGCATTTTCATGGTCTATCCCATACCCCTTGATTTAGAGCAGATTGCCGGAAAGCTGCGAATCACAGCGTCATACATCCGCATTTGCTTTTTCCTGTCGGCAGCGGGCGCACAGTCCAGACATATCGATGTGTACCCGGCGGACCTCAAAGTCGTTCTGCTGTCCCACCTGGTCCCTCAGTTGCTTGATCAACGCGCTCTCGAACTCGACAATTTGGCCGCAAACGGAGCAGATCAGGTGATGATGCTCGGTCTCGTCTTTGAACTCGTAGTAGTGGTGCCCGTCTTCCGGGAAGTGAAGCTCGATGATCAGCTCCATCTCTTTGAGCATGTTAAGGGTGCGGTAGACGGTAGACAGGCTGATAAGGGGAATCTCTTGCCGGGCCAGATGATAGATTTCGTGGGCATCGAGGTGCCCTTTGCTGTCGTGGACGATCTGTAAAAGCAAAGACCGCTGGGCCGTTATACGCCTGCCCCGGGCGCGCAGAATCTTCTTGATATTATTCAGAGCTTGAGCTTCATTATCGGACAATGTAATCTCCTTTCCTAATATATTTTCCCTGTTAGCCAGCCAATACGCACTCCCTGGGGCTGATCGAAAGTGGGAACGTAAGGCTTGATATCCAGGAGAGGCGTACCATCCAGGGTATCTATCTGGCCGACGCGCAGGATGTTACCGCGCCGTTCCAGAAGAGTAACCACTGAGAGACCGATGGGATTAGGTCGTCTGGGGGCGCGGGTGGCAAAGAGGCCGCGAAATGCTTTGTCCAGAAAAGGCTGCACCCGCAGACTGTAACCCTGCGACTGGTGGAAGTGATACAGTATCACGATGTGGGAAAAGCCCTCGATGTCCTTCAGCCCCTCTTCGTATTCCTGAAAGACCTCGATCTCACCCTCAGCCTGAGAAAAGTAGGGCTGGATAGGGGTTTGCTCCTTAGTGGTGTACGGGGAACGAATAACGCCGATTGGTTTCAGAATTAATTCCACCTTTTATGCTCCTTTTGCGTTGAGAGTTGAGAGCAATCCATCTCCTATCTCCCATCTCTCGCGTATCTCTTCTAAAGCTGTGCCTTTCATTAAAAAGTATCGCCGGTGGGGATATTCGGCCATCAACTCGCTGTTCTCGACCGCGCCCCGGTCGAGGGCATATACGATATCGGAGTCCAGAGAAGGGCTGTTCTGGCAGAACTGAGCGCCGTACTCCGTCCAGCCCTTCTCCGCCGACACAAACACCAGAGCGGGGCGCAGGTTTGCCTCCTCTACCGCCCGCAGAGGCGCGGCGGTGACGTCGTACAGGCCCTTTAAGGAAGACAATCGCAGGGGGAGGTAGAGAGCCAGATTGCCCGCCACTAGAAGGATCAGAGCCGGACGGAGCGTGTTCCGTGTCCACAATCCGTGAAATCTGTGACCAAAATCCGTGTTAGCCATCTCCCAGCTCTTCTCTATCCCTCTGGCCGTAAGCAGCAGAAGCAGGGGAAGGGCCTCGTAGTAGTAGCGGGGGCCGTATACTGTGGCGCTGACCCAGTACAGGGTGTGGGCCAGCACCAGGCACAGAAAGGCCGCGCCCAGGAGTTTATCCCCATTGTCCCAAATGCCTGGTGCTGCCGTAAAAGCCTGCTCCGTGCGCGCTGTGGGTTCCATCGGGGGGTGTGAACGAAGGGCGGGCCGTGAAATCCGTGAAGGAAATCCGTGTCTGCCAGGCAGGAGCAGAGCGATAACCACAAAGATGAGGCTAAGCCCCGGCCAACCCAGGAAATCGGCGGACAGCTTCAACAGGTCCCACAGAGCGTTAGCCAGCCCTGCCGTCAGGGTGTGGCCGTCAGGCCCCACCTGCGGCCCAAAGCCCAGCCGGTCGTAAGGCCAGTAAAGGCTATAGAGGCTGACAGAGGGTTGGCCCGTCAACTGAAAATTGTAAAGCGGCAGGAGAGCAGCCAGCGGCAGAAACCCGACAGCTATGAGCAGATAGCTAAGCTGCCTGGCACTGGGAGAAACCTGGTTTCTGGATAGTTCGTGGAGCAGGCTCCACAAGATCAGGGGCGCGGCCAGACTCAGAGCCGTCAGCGGCCTGATGAGAAAGGCCACCCCCAGGGCCGCCCCGGCCAGAAGCGGATAGGGCCAGCGGCCTCTGTTGAGCCTGCGGGCGAAAAATAAGATGAAAAGAGAGATGGCGAACAGGCAGGTGGGGTGAGACATATAAGTCCCGGCCAGGATCAAGAAGAGAGGCGAAGTAAGCCCCAGTCCGGCGGCCAACAGAGCCGTAGAGCGGCCATATAGCTCCTGGCCCAGCAGATAGATGACCACTATGGACAACGCCCCAAAGAAAGGATTGACCAGCCAGGGACAGCCCAGAAGAACGCCCGCGCTGAGAATAAGGGCCTGTCCCGGCGGGTATTTGGTAAAGCGCCTGCCTTCGTAATCTATGATGAAAGGGACGTGGAAGGCGTCAGGGTGCGACGGCGTGGCGGCGTAGAGCTTTCCCTGGGCGAAAACTTTGGCCTGAAAGAGGTAAGACACTTCGTCCTCAACGTGGGGCAGCCGCTCAAAGACGACGGTGGAGACCAGGGCGGCGCTCGCCAGGGCGACCAGAAAGAGCAAAAGCGGCGTCTTCACGTCAGGCTCTCCAGCAGTTCTCGCAGTTTGTGGGCTTCGTCGGTCAGGTGGCCGTCCGCGCTGAGGCCCAGCCTGCTCAATTCCTGGCCCTGGCCGTCGAGCAACAACTGCCCGACCCTGGAGCGGGCGAACTCGCGCAGGTCTTCGGTCAGAGGATCGGCCACGGGATGGTCGTCCACGATGCGGCCATCGTTCATGGTCAGGATGCGTCCTGTCTTGAGGGCCACCTGGCGGTCGTGGGTAACGACGATGATAGTCATGCCCTGGTGGCGGTTTAGTTCTGCCAGCAGGTTCATGACGTCGTCGCCGCTCTGACTGTCCAGGTTGCCGGTCGGTTCGTCGGCCAGCAGGATGGCTGGCTCGTTAGCCAGGGCGCGGGCGATGGCTACCTTTTGTCGTTGTCCGCCGGACAGGGCGTTGGGCAGGTGATGCAGCCTGTCGCCCAGACCGACCAGATGCAGGAGCTTCTCGGCTCTCTGGCGACGGTCGTGGGCCGAGATGGGCTGTCCCTGCATGGGCACCTCCACGTTCTCCGCCGCGTTCAGGGTGGGCAACAGGTTGTGCATCTGGAAGACGAAACCCACCATCCGGGCGCGGAAACGGTCCAGGTCCTTCACGGTCGTCAGGTCCTGCCCATCGACGATCACCCGGCCACTGGTGGGACGGTCCAGGGCGCCGATCATGTTCAGCAGGGTGGACTTGCCGCTGCCTGAGGGGCCCATGACCGCCACCAGCTCGCCCCGTCCAATGCGCAGATTGGCCCTATCCAGGGCCAGCACCTCGACCGCATTGCCGTATATCTTGGTCAAATCTATCGTCTCAACGACAATATCCGCCATTTCCATAAGCAAATCCTTGTTGGGACTTTTCACCACAAAGGACACCAAGAACACCAGGAATAAAGGCTTTGTGTCCTTCGTGCTCTTTGTGGTTATATCTGTGTTGGCTATCCGCCGTCCTCTATGGTTATATCCACGTAAGCCGTCATTCCCCAGCGCAGGCGTGGGTCCGGGTCGTCGATCTCGATGATGGCCGTGTAATTGGTGCTGCCCTTCTCTACAGTGGCCATCGGCGAGATGCGGCTTACCCGACCGCTCATCACCTGGCCTGGCAGGGCGTCGAGGGTGATCTGCACCTCCTGCCCGATCTTCACTTTAGCCACGTCCGTTTCTCTCAGGTCGGTGGTCTCGATGCGCAGGTGGGTCAGGTCGCCGAAGACGATCACTGGCTGACCGACCATCACCTGTTCTCCCTCTCTGAAATGCACCACCCCGACCGTGCCGCTAAAAGGGGCGCTCAAGGAGGCGTCCTTTAAGTCGGCCCTGGCCTGATCCAGAACGGTCTGGGCCTCATTCACCTGGGCCTGGGCGATGGCTATCTCTTCGGCGCTGGCCCCGGCCTTAAGCAAATCCAATTGGGCTTTAGCCTGGGCCACCAGCGCCTTCTGGCCCTCGACCTGCGAATAAGCAGCCTCGACCTGGGTGCGGGCCACTTCGACCCCGGCCAGGGCCTCCTCGACCCCGGCCTGGGCGATGGCGACCTCTTCGGCGGTGGCCCCGTTGAGCAGCGCTTCGTACCTGGCTTTGGCGATCTCGTAATCGAGGGTAGCCCGCTGAAGGGCCAGGGCCTGGGGAGTGACCCCGACCCCGCTCTGCCAGGATACTTTATCGTACTCCGTCTGGGCCAGGGCCATAGCGTCCTCGGCTTTCATCATATTGGCTTTGGCTTCTCTGATTTCTTCTTCTCTGCTGCCGGCCTGCACCCGCGCCAATTCGGCCTGAGCTGCTTTCAGTCTGGCCTGGGCCGCTTTCAGATCGGCCTCGGCGGTAGCCAGTTCGGCCTGGGCGGCGGTCACGGCGGCCTGGGCGGTGCGCACCTCTTCCTCGGCGGCGGCGATTTCCTCTGGCCGGGCGCCGGCCTGGAGTTGAACCAGGCGAGCCTGGGCTGTCCTCAAGGCGGCTTCGGCCTGGGCTACCATAAAATCCAGGTCTTCCTCGCTATCCAGGCGGGCCAGAAGCGTGCCCTCCTCCACGGGATCTCCTTCCTGAACGGCCAGGTGAGCCAGCAGTCCGCCGATCTCGAAGCTGAGGGTGGCCCATCGCTCCGGCAGCACCGTGCCCGAAGCCCAGATCACGGCCTCTTCCTCTTCTCCTTCTTCGCTCTGCGCTTCGGGAGTGGGCGTCGAAGGTTGGGCCAGGTAACGGCTATACCCGAAGTAGGCCAGAACCAGGACGATCAATATCACCAAGACGACGATGACTTTTCTCATAGTAACATCCTTGTTGACACTCTCTTGTCATCATTACACTGTGTGTAGTGACGTAGCTTTGGCTACTCGTAACGTAAGGCCTCCACCGGGCTGAGACGCGAGGCCCGCCAGGCTGGATAAAGCCCCCCGACGGCTCCCAGGAAGAGAGCAATAAGCATGGCCTGGATGAACAACTGCGGTGGATAGTCGCCTTTCAGAAACCCCCCCATAGTCGGCTCGTAGCGCAGGGCCTCGGTCAGGCCAATACCGACAGCTATGCCCGCCACCCCACTTAAGGCGCTCAACAGCAGCGATTCCCGCAACACCATGCCCAGCACTTTGGCCTTACGCCAGCCCAAAGCCCGCAAAGTGCCTATCTCCCTGGTGCGTTCCATAACGGTCATGACCATCGTGTTGGCGATGCCCACCCCGCCCACCAGGATAGCCAGCACAGAAATGGCGTTGGCGATAGATTTAGTGACGCGGATATCGTTGGTCTTCTCCACCATCTCCGCCGAACGGGAGACGGACGCGTCGGGGAAACGAGCCTCAATCTGGCGACGGACCTTCTCCGTCTGGGCCGCATCGCGCAGCTTGATCTGGTAGAAAGCGACCTGGCGCGGTTTTTGGAAAAGGGCCTGGGCGTCCCGTAGGGCTATCACTCCCCCGCCTTCTTCGTAGCCCACGCCTGTCTCGTAGATGCCCACCACCCGATAAGCATTTTTATACAGCTTCATGACGTCGCCCACTTTTTTCTTGAGATTTTCGGCTGCCGTCTTGCCCAGCATGATCTCTCCACGGCGATGGATGCGTTTGCCTGCCACCAGGTTGAAGTGGCGGATGGCGTGCTGGTTCGGATCCAGTCCCCAGACCATAAAATAGGGCGTTCCCTTGGCGCTGACCACCCCCAACACCATGCCCGAAACGTGCTCCACCTCCGGCATGGCAGCGATGGCTCGCCCTACCCGTTCGTCGATGGCCGAGAGAGACATATCGGATACCTCTTTCTGCATGACCATCAGGTCGTTGCCGCCGCGAGTACTCATGTCTGTGAACTGGGCAATGAAGCCTTGCGTGATGGCTCCCAGGGCTACCAGAACGGCCACCCCAATGCCGATGCCGCCTATGGTCAGCAGAGTGCGGGTGCGTCGTCGCCACAGGCTGCGGAAGGCCATCCCTCCCAGGCGGTGGATCAGGGCGAAATCCCACTTCGGGCTGCTCTCTCCTCCTTCGTAGCGCAGGGCCTCCAGAGGGCTGAGGCGCGAGGCCCGCCAGGCCGGATAGAGGCCGCCTATCGTCCCCAGGATCAGAGCGGTCAGCATGGCCTGGAGTATCAACTGGGGCGTGAACCGGCCTTGCAGGAGCGAGCTGACCGCCGGCGAACTGCCCAAAGCTCTGGTGGCCGCCACGCCCAGGGCCACCCCCGCCAGCCCCCCCACCAGGCTGAGGAGCAGCGACTCGCCCAGGATCAGAGCCAACACCTGGCCGCGCCGCCAGCCGATGGCTCGCAGCACGCCTATCTCGCGGGTGCGCTCGAAAATAGCCATGACCATAGTGTTCATCATGCCCAGTCCGCCCACCACGACGGCGATGAGAGCTATCCCCCAGGCGAACCCGCTCACCATCTCGGTCATCATCTCCTTCTCGCCAAAATCAGCCGCCCTGGAGACCGAAATATCGGGGAAAAGCCGCTCGATGCGCCCCATCACCTCTTCGGTTTGCTTGACGTCGCGCAGCTTGACCTGGTAGAGACTGACCTGGCGCGGCTTCTTAAAAATGGCCTGGGCGTCTTCCAGGGTGATCACCCCGCCGCCCTCCTCAAAACCCAGACCCGTCTCGTAAATGCCCACGATGCGATAAGGAGCGCCGTATACCCTTATAGTATCGCCCACGTCCTTTTTAAGGTTGGAGGCGGCCATCTTGCCGATGATGATCTGTTTGGTGCCGGATAGCCCATGCCCTCTGATGATCTTGTAATGATGGATGGCAAACTCGTCCGCATCGTAGGCGAAGATGAGAAAGTAGGGCAGGCCCTCGGTCTTGATGAAGCTGAAGATTACGCCCGCCACCTGATCCACGGCCGGCAGGCTCTTGACCCGTTCTCCCACCTGCTCGTCCACGGCGCTCAGGGAGAAATCGGCGGCATTGGCCTGGATGAGCAGGAGGTCGGCCCCGCTGCTGGTCATCAGCCCGGAGTAGCCCGTAGCCAACCCTTCGGCCATGGCGCCCAGGGCTACTACCGCCGCCACCCCGATGCCAATGCCCAACACGGTTAAAAAACTACGAATTTTGCGCCGCAAGAGATTTTTGAAAATCATTATCTTATAGGATATGCAAAAAGAGTGTAGCCAGGCCCAAAAAGAAGAGATAGCCCATCGTATCGGTCACGGCGGTGACAAACGCAGCCGAAGCCAGCGCCGGATCGACACCGAAATATTTCAGGCCCAGAGGGACCAGCACCCCGCTCAAGCCGGCCATGAACAGGTTGAGGATCATGGCCGACCCTATAGCCAGACCGATGACCGGATCCCCTTTCCACAGGTAAGCTACCACCGCGGTCACCACCCCCACCGCCGCGCCGTTGATAACCCCCAGAACAGCCTCCTTGAGCAGAGCTTGCCGCCCACTGTGCAGGTCGATCTCGCCCAGGGCCAGGCCGCGCACCATAATGGTCAAAGTTTGCGACCCGGCGTTGCCCCCCTGCCCGGCTACCACCGGCATGAAAACCGCCAGAGCAACCAGTTGTCCGATGGCCCCCTCGAAAAAATTGACCACGCTGACGGCGATAAATATGGTGAGCAGGTTGACCAGCAGCCAGGGCAGCCTCTTCCTGACCGAGAAAAAGAGGGGGCTGAAAACCCGCTCCTCTTCGGTCAGACCAACCATGCGGTACATATCTTCGGTGGCCTCGTCGTCAATCACATCTATGAGGTCATCGACGGTGATGACGCCCAGCAGACGGCGCTCCTCGTCCACCACCGGCAGGGCCATGAAATCGTAGCGACTGAGCAGCCGGGCGCACTCCTCCTGATCGGTCCAGGCTTCCACGTAGATGACGGCCTCGTCCATGATCTGTCCGACACGGCGCTGGCTGTCGGCCACGATCAGTTGACGTAACCCGACTACGCCTAGCAGGACATCGTGCTCGTCGGTCACAAAGAGATAGTAGATCGTATCTTCGTCTGGGGCCAGGCTTCTGATATACTCGATGGCCTCCGCTGTAGTCATCTGCGGTCGCAGGGCGATGAAGTCGGGGATCATCAGGCCCCCGGCTGTGTCGTCTGGGTAGCGGAGCAGGGGGATGACGTCCTCGGCTTCGGTCATGGCTTCCAGGGCGACGGCGACCGTCTCCGCCGGCAGGTCGCCCAGCACGTCGGCGGCCTCGTCGGGCTCCATTTCATCCAGAATCAGGGAAAGGGTGGCGGGCTCCATCTGAACGGCCAGTTGGGCGGCGTGCTCGTTCTCCATCTCCTCCATGATGTCGGCTGAATCGGGGGGGGGCAATTGTTCGATAAGTTCCTGCCGCTGAGCAGGTTTCAGATTTTCGAGCACGTCGGCCTGATCGGCTGGATGCAGGTCTGTGATCAGGGACAGGGCCTCATCCAGTTCTTCGTCTTTCAGATGTTCCTTGATATTTTCTGTGAGCTGGCGGGTATCTCGTTTCATGGGTTCTCCTCAGGGAGTTGTTGTCAGTCCCTGTTCCCTGGCAGTCTTCCGGCGGTGATTATGGTGGGTCAAAAATCGCTCTCGCCAGGAGGGCAACCACGCCCCAAACGATTGTTTTTCAAGTATAGCATAAGGGGCAGTGGAAAGCCTGACATTTAGCCGACGATTTGCGGACAAGTTTCTGCCCCTTATGGGAGGTTTGTCACCTGGCCGCTGGTAGTCTGTCACGGGGCCAGGCCATTACTGCTAATGCTTTGCATTTGTAATAATAGCGCTTCTTCGTTCTTTTGTCAAGCGGGGAGGTGATAAAGAGGAGAGTAAGCAAAGGCCATCGGATAGGATCCTGTCCGATGGCCTTCGAGGTTCTGGCCCGTGTCGCTTACTTGAGCAGGACGGCGATCACCACCAGAGAAGCGCCCAGGATAAAACCAAAGAGCACAATGGCTACCGCGACGTTGCCATTCTTTAGTTCTTCCATCTCGTTGATATTGGGCGTCAGCGAGTCGAAAAGTTTGATGGTGATGGGGAAGACGATGGCGAAACAAACGGCGGCCACAATCGTCCAGATAACGGCGAAAATCATATTGACTACGATGCGGCCAATATCAAGTCCGCCTTGAGGAAGGCCCGCCGGGATCTCTCCTTGCCACAAAGGTGCAAACATCATTCTACCTCCTTTTTATCTAAATGGTGATTGGTTGGTAGGTTCTTGGCCCACGCGCAATGGCGGGGGTGATCTTAGAGCCTATCCGAAAATTGGTAAGGCGACCATCCTGGTCGCTGTCGGGTTAGTAACTGCGTGCGAACTCCTGCCAGTATTCACAGCCCCAGGCCTCGAAGACGCCAGCTTTGACCCAATCGCCAGGCCGTTCGGTGAAAACCACGAAGGTCCAGGTCCCGCTACTGCCCGGCGGGATATCTCCCTGTTTTTCCATCTCATAAATCCATACTTCTTCGGCCCACCAATCTTGCGTCCCGTCGGTCAGGACGAAATACGGATACCAGGGCGCTCTGATCGAGGAGTTGGTGCGGTTATCGATAGTGACCTCCACAGAGAACTTTTGGCCGCCGACCTGGGTTTCCTGCTCGTAGCGCATTTTGGCCCAGGTTGCGGTTAGCAGGCTGGCGCAATCGTTACCACCCTCGCCGCCCCCGCCGCTGCCGCCCCCACCGCCGCCGAGTATGCCACCCCCACCGCCCCCGCCACCGCCGCCGCCGGTGAAGTCTTTGTCAGTGAAGTTTTTATCCTCCACGACCTGGCCTGTCTCGGTGTCTATGACGAAAAAGCTTTGCATGACGGCGTCCCAATAAGCCGTGGCCTCGATCTCTCCCTGGACGGCAGAGACCAGGACGCTCAACTGGACCGGGAAGAGGAGCATGTATTTCCCGATGAGCAAACCCGTCACCACCATATCGGGAGACGGGTTCTGGAAGGCGCTGGCTAGAGCCACGTGACCCTCTACCGCCTGCTCGATCATCACTTTGTCATACTCGGTGGAAGCGGCCCACATAGCCACGATGGCTATCAGAGACCCGCTTTGGGAGTCCCTGGTCATATCGCACTCTATAACCCTATAGCCTTTCCCTTCCAGATAACGGGTTGCTTCCTGAGCGCCACTGACAGCGCTCACGGGCGCGACCAGCATGGTCGAGAGTAACATAGTTATGATCAGGGCTGCTATTATCCTGTACCGTGACATTACCTTTCACCTCCTTTCCATATCGACCGTCTCATCCAGGCTCTCAAACACATAGTGGGCGAAACAGAACTTGAACTTGTGATTTCTTCCTTACCTTGCACCCCCCTTCTCTCTCAGATTATCTCCTCTTCGAGTGGCGACTGGTTAGTAACCGCGTGCGAACTCCTGCCAGTATTCACAGCCCCAGGCCTCGAAGACGCCAGCCTTGACCCAATCGCTGGAGCGTTCGGTGTAAACGGCGAAGGTCCAGGTCCCGCTGCTGCCCGGCGGGATATCACCTTGTTTTTCCATCTCGTGGATCCATACTTCTTCGGCCCACCACTCCTGCGTCCCATCGGTGAGGACGAAATATGGATACCAGGGCGCTTTGATGGAGGAGTTGGTATGGTTGTGGACGGTAAGCTCCACGGAGAACTCCTGGCCGGCGACCGCGGACACCTCGCTTTCCTTCGGCCCATAGCGCATGTTGGCCCAGGTCGCGGTGAGCAGGCTGGCGCAATCGTTACCACCACTGCCGCTCCCGCTGCCGCCGAATACGCCACCCCCGCCGTTACCGCCGCCGCCACCACTACCGCCCCCGCCGCTGAAGTCTTTGTCGGTAAAGTTTTTATCCTCCACGACCTGGCCTGTTTCGGCGTCCACGACGAAAAGGTTATCCACGACCGTTTGCCAGTAGACCTCGTTGTCGGTCTCTCCGACCACGACGAGCATCGGGACCGGGAAGCAGACTATGTATTTCCCGAAGAGCAAACCGGTTATCACCACGTCGGGGGGCAGATTCTGGAAGGTGGTGGCTAAGGCCATGTGCCCCAAAATCACCTGCTCGACCAGCGCGTAATCGTACTCGGTAGAAACAGGCCACATGGTTACGTAGGCCAGCAGAGCGCCGCTTTGGGAGTCTTTGATCACGTCGCACTCTATAACCCTGTAGCCCTTCCCCTCCAGGTAACGGGTCACTTCCTGAGCGCCGCCAATGGCGCTCACGGGCGCGACCAGCGTGGTCGAGAGCAGGGTAACCATGATCAGGGCTGAGATCATCTTATAGCGCATAATTACCTTTCACCTTGCCCTTCTTTTTAGATTGCCTCCCCAAGCCCCCCGAAAAATCGTGATGGGCGAAACAGGACTTGAACCTGTGACCTCTTCCTTGTAAGGGAAGCGCTCTATCCATCTGAGCTATTCGCCCTCGTCTATTCCTACCACTATTATACAGGCGAAAGAACCTTTCGTCAAGGGCGATTTTGGGGGCTGGCCCCTGGCCTTCGGAGGTCGAGGCGGAAATGAGTCTAACAAATCTCTCGGTGTTCTCCGTGCTCTCCGGGGCTACATCCTGTGAGCCTGAGCGTCCAGGGCTTTTCTGAGGGCGTAGTGGTAATCTTCATTCTGAGGATCGAGGTTAAGGGCTTGCTGGATTTCGTACAGGGCATTCTCGATCAGCCCCGCCCGCACATAGGCCTCGTGAGCGTACCAGTAGTACCGGGCCTGGCGTCTGGGATCGTCGATATCGTCGTAAGTGGCCGCCTCTCTGAACTTATCCACCGCCTGCTGGCAAAACTCTTCCCCCTGGAGGATAAAGGTTTCCCCGATCAGGCGATGGAGCGCGGGAGAGGTGGGGCGGAGGGCCAGAGCCTGGTAATAAGTCTCTCTGGCCTGCTCGTAATCCTGCAAAGTGGCGTAGAGCTGGCCCAAACATTCCAGGCTGTCCACGTCGTGTTCGTTTATGTCCAGGGCGATGTGGTACAAATCTAAAGCTTGCTTGTAATTGCCTCGCCGCCCCCAACTCCGGGCCAGGCGGCGGATGACATATATGTTTTGAGGGGCAAGACGATAAGCATGTTGGTATCTGGAAATGGCTCGCAGGTCTTGTCCTCTCCGTTCCTCCTGATCTCCTTCGGCCATCAGTTTGGTGATCTCCAGCAGGCTTAAAGTTTCGGAGGCCAAAAATTGCCTCAGCTCTTGTGGGCCATTGTCGCGCTCCAGCCTGCGGCGCAACTCGGAATATCCGAACTGAAGGGAACAAACCTGCGCCGTCAGGCCCAACGAGCGCTCGAAAGAGTTAAGCCGCCTGGAAAGACCCGCTCGTATCTCCTCCTCGCTTATCCCCTCGAAGGGAGTTCTATCGTTCAGGATGATGAATTCCTGCTCGTGTGCGGGATGGCCGAAAACCTGCGCCTTCTCCAGATGGCATTCCAGACGGCAGTAGTGATAGGCCACTGTTTTCAGCTTCTCCATCGCCCAGGAAACTATCGCCTGTGATCCCTCGATGGTACCCTTCAGGTCGGCGCTGACGGTCACGATCAGAAGACGATGGTTCTGGAGGGCGCTGGCATCCAGGTCGAGGGCGGCCACCACCTGCCCAAGACGGGCGAGGAAATCCTGCCAGGTCAGAGGGGACGGGGTCTTATCGGAGGCGATGGCGGCGCTTTTTTCGTGCGTTTTCTGAACCAGGTTTTCCCTGGCGATCACTTCCCCGACGATGGCTCCCAGCACCCGGAACAATCTGAGCAGCGAGGGGGCAAAGAAATCCTGTCCCGGCGCAAGAGGTTTTCTGGTCCCCAGGTATATCACGCCGTTGACCTGCCCGCCAGCGAAGGCCGGCACCGCCAGGGCAGCGGTGGCTCTCTCCTCGGGCTGATTGGCGATGCGCGGATCGTCAACCTCCTCCGCTCTCTGCACCACGATTTCCTGCCCATTCTCAAAAGCCCAACCGGACAACAGCCGACCGCGAATGATAGATAGGGTGGGATTAAGGGGTATAGGAAAATTAGGGCTGACCGCTTTGAGTTTCAGGTTTCCGGTCTCGTAGGGAGGGCCATATATCAGACAATACAGGGCCGGATAAGCGACGCTGATGAGGCGAGCGATGGCTGAGAGAAAAGTATCTTGCCTGTACTGACTACGGTTATCCGCCGCACTGACCTCTGGCGGCTGCGGAGCAGAGACAGAAGCGTCTCGCAGACGCAGGCAGAAATCCACCATCGTCTCTACGAAATCCCAATCCTCAAAGGCGTCCAGGTAAGCGCCAACCTGGGCCTCAAAATTGGTCTGGTGGCCGACAGGCAGGCCCACAAATAGATAATAGCGCGGGGTGCTTATCCTGTAGAAATCCTTCTGATCGGTGTTCAAGTCGGTGGGGGTTACAACCACCTCTTGTTCGGCGCTGAGCAGGCCCTTAATGGAGGGTTCGGATAGCAAAATCGAAGCCGCCTCGGTGTTCGTCACTCTGACCATCCGGCCCTGGGGTTCGGCGGATTGAGCGGGGGAAGTTTTTCGGGAAGCGGCCAGGAGAGAGTTGAGAGGTAACTCGCGCTGACAGAGACAATGTAGGGCCGTATATAGCAGTCTGGCCTGACAATGATTCGAGGCCCTGGTCAATTGATTGAGCGAAGAGCCAGGCCACCGATCCTGCTGTTTCCACTGCATCAGTAGCGCCCTGAGAGCGGCCACAGACAAATCCTCCCTGCTCTCTTCCAGCTCTTTTACCATCAAAGCTTCGACCAGATCGGCGAACTCAAATTCCCGGAATACTTTCTTGCCTCGCTGAACAGCGCGGGGCGAGAGAAGCCCGATTTTTATCCGATAGTCGAGTTCGTGATATTGCCAGCCGGTAAGGTCCAGCGCCACCCTGGCTCCGTAGCTTTGACCAGGCAAAAAACCCTTTTCCAGAAGCGTCTGGGTCGCTCTTTCATGGAACATATGGAACAGAGTCTTATCCAGCACGTTTGACTCCTTCTGGTCAGCGGCCTGGTGATCGATCATAGCCTTTTCTTCCGACTCTGCCATGGCTATCTCCTTCCTTTTCCCTGATATAAATCATTCCAGACAAGTATTATTAGTATACCATAGATCTGAAATTTGTCAATATTCTGGTATAGAAGATCAAGTCGCGGATTGCCACTGATAAATAATTGTGAATGACAAGATTTTTATGAAGAATCAGTTATTGACAAAAGTATTTTTATGTGGTATAATTCCAATTAAAGTCTGAGTAAAATGAATTCAACCATGATCAAACGATAAATCTACTTCTAAAAAGAATTTTTTCCAGGAGGTAGGCGCGTGGCATACGTAGTTGAGTTTTGGAGATCCAAATCTGGCTGGCACCAATTGTCTAGAGAGGAGAGAGAAGTCATGGTTGCGAAGTGGGACTCTCTCCTTTTATCCCTGCCTACCGCAGACGGAGCAGAGCCAACCCTTAAATGGTGCTGCTTCAACCATTGCGCAACGCCTTTCGACCTCCTTGTCCTTAGCGCACGCGAAGAATACGATCTGGCCGAACCTGGGGCTGATGTCCTCCAATTTAACTGGTCTCGATATTTTGAGAAAGTGGCCTTCACCATCGGCAATCTCACCGCTGAAGAATACGCCCGAAAGCTCCATCCCTCGTAGACGTACAACAAGTTGAGAACAATTTAGAAATAAATTTCCAGACAGTCAGCCGGCGACCAGACGGACACGCTTTGTCAAGTCCGGGTGATGCCCGTTGTAAATGACGGGCAAGGAGAGCGTCCCGATCTGTTTAATTGGGTGCATTTAGAACATATTTTCTGAAATTTTTTACCAAACCTTAACCTGATCTTTACCTAATAATAACCTTTGTGTGGTATGATATTAGTGTAGACAATTGAACTCTCCCTTGCCTCCCTTTAAGCAGGCCGTCTCCCTATCGATCGTGGGGGACGGCTTGTTTTATCAGGGCTGTATTGGTTTCTGGAAGCGTCTGAGCTTTGTTGAGGTGGCTGGCGTCTTGATTACCTGACCCTCACCTGGCCTAGCAGTATCCGGTCCGCCCTGCTTTCGCTCAGGACGGACAGTCTTTCGCCGCTGGCCGGGTCGTATAGCCCGACCTCGATGGTGTACTGGCCCGCTGGCGCCTCGGCCCCGACCGCTAGCTTGTACTCATCGACCACGATCTCACCCTCCAGCCAACTGGTGGTCGGTCGCCCGGCGGGGATACGATCCTGCTGGCCCCATATCCGGCTTTGCCCATCCAGCAGGTGAACGAAGGCGGTGTAAGAGGTGTCCAGCGGGCGCAAAGCCTGCCAGTAAAGCGTCAGGGGCAGCGACTCCCCGGCCTGCACCTGCTCTGCGGGCAGATCGTAGCCCAAAAGCGCCACCAGCCCGCCCAGGTCGGCCTCTATGGGGTGCTGGATTTCGGGCCTCTCGAAGAGCCTGGCCCAACCTTCGACCGGCAGGGTGGTCAGTTCGGCTTCCTGCTCCGTTTCGCTCCCGGCCTTCAGCGCTACGGTCAGGCGGTACTCCCCCGGCTCGACGGCAGCCGGGACGATGAAATCGTGCCAGCCGCGCAGGATTTCGCCCGCCTGCCAGGCGGTGGTGGGGTAGCTTTTGCCCGCCGGGGGGGATTCTCGTTCGGCGATGGTTTCGCCCCCTGCATTTTTCAGGCGCATCACCGCCCGATAGTTGGCCGTGGTCTTTTGCCTGGCCTGCCAGTAAAGCGCCAGACTGATCCTGTCGCCGGGCCGCACCGTCGGCGAGGCTGACAGGTCGTAACCGAGCAGGCGAATACCCTCGCTCAGGTCTAGCGAAAGAGGGTGCTCTGGCTCGACGGTGGCCGGGTAGAGAGCCGGGGTCACTTCCACAGAGCCGACATCAACTGCCGTTCCCAGGCGCTCCCCGCTTTCCTCTTCGTACACCAGGAAGCGCAGTTGATAAGCGCCCGGCGGCGTGGCCGGGGCGATGGGCACGAGGTAGTAGTCTATCGTCTTCAGGCCCTTTTCCCAGCCGGAAGTGCCCCGATAAGCGTTATCCAGCAGGAACTTATCGACCTGGCCGACCACGTGCCCGTTTTCATCGAGCAGCCTGACCGAAGCCTTGTAATCCTTTTCGACAGTCCCCTCCCGCTGCCAGTGAGCCATCACCCAGGCTCGTTCTCCAGAAGGCGCCTTTTGTCCATTGACGTCCTCTGCGGGCCAGGCAGGGCCATAAGCCACGTCGGATAGAGTTAGCGCCTGGCCGAAAGTGACTCCCAGCGGCTCGAAATCGGGCCAGGCGGAAAAATCCACCCCGGCGTAAGGCAGCCGGTAAGTGACCATCTCGTAGCCCCGGTACTCCTCTTCGGCCACGAACTGGCCGTACTTTTCGAGCAGGAACACGACGTAGCCTTTCAGATTGGCCTGGTCGTGTTTGGTCACTTTCCAGCGATTGATGAAATGCACGGTGTCTTTGCCCTGGCAGGCGGCGGTTAGCTCGCGGGGTATGGTTTCGTCGTCTATTTCGAGGTAGCGATAGGCGGCCTGGCCGTGATACAGAAAGTCGATGGTGTAGTTGTGACGCTTTGCCCGGCGGGGGTCCCAGGGCAGGATGAAGACCGCTTTGGGGTTGGTTTCTCGCTCCATGTGGGCCACCAGGTCAACGGCGTGGCCGTCGAAGGCGTGGTACGGGGCTTCGCTCGCGGCCCAGACCTGGAAATAGTCGTGACAGGTAGCCCAAAGCGTGAGGCAAAAAGGCGCAGCCACCAGCACGGGCAGAACCAGCCGGGCCGGAAGACGAACCTTTGCCAGCAGGGGACGGGCGGCATCCCATACCACCGCCAGCGACAGGGCCGGGAAGACGTACACCACCGGCAGCGCTCCGATGGCCTTGCGGCAGGAAAGCGGCCCGAAAGAGGATAGCACGCTGGGCAAGAGCATGATCGCCCACCACGCCAGGCAAAAAAGGTGAGCCGGGCGCCTGATCTGCATCAGGCAGATGAGCAGGCCAGCCCAGAAACAAACGGCCAGAGCCGGATCGAGCACCGGGCGGCCCGGCAAACCGGCCTCCCAGGAGCTATCGCCCCGCAACCCGAAAGCGGCCAGCGCCCCCACCACGTTGCGGCCCAAAGCTCCCAGGACGCTGCCCTGGTTGACGATGGGATTGAGGATGGAAACCTGCCCGGCCCGCAGGGTGAAATCTTCGGGGTGCAGCAAAAAGTGGCCGCCCAACGGAGCGAAAACGAGCAGCGCCACCAGAACGCAAAGGATGAGCAGCCTGAACTGCTTTCGTAAAAGAGCCGCTTCGCTCCCGGCCAGAAGCCACTGACCCAAAAAGAAGAAAAGCAACACGAAGGACAAAAACCGCGACGATAAATAAGTGTACATGGAAAGCCCCAGGAAAAACCCGGCCAGGACGAAATCGCGCCTGCGGCCCACGTTCAAAGCTCGCCACAGGAAGTAGAAGCAGACCGTTTCCAACAGGGGCAGGGTAATGAGCCGGTAGCCGATGCGGCTGTAGCTCACGTGCCAATAGGAAGTAGCCAGCCCCAAAGCAGTCAGGGCAGCCATCAGGCGCGAGCGCGGCCCACGAAACATCTGGCCGGCCATCAGGTAAGTGGTCAACACGGTGGCGGTGCCCACCAGGGCGGCCAGCGTCCGCTGCTCCCGGATGCCGGGGCCGAAGAGGGCGAAGGTCCCGGCCAGCAGGTATTGCCACAGCGGTTCGCGGCCCGTGGTGCGGGGGAAGAAGATGCGCCACTGGCCGTCCAGCACTTCCACCGCATCCAGGGCGTAAGCGGCCTCGTCACCGCTGAAGCCCGGCGGCGCGGCGTCCAACTGGTACAGCCGCAGGAAGGCGGCCAGGGCCAGGATGAGCAGCAAAAAGGCCCAGTCCACTTTGTTCGTTGTTTTGGCGCTCATAGCCCGGCTCCTTCCACTTCTATTTCGCTCAACTGGATGGCGTCTCGTCCGTCGGGGGTAGCCAGCCGTTGACCGCTTACGGCTTCGTACAGGCCGACTTCGAGCCTGTAACGACCGGGCGGCGCGTCGGACCTGATTTCCAGCCGGTAGTCGTCGGCGATGATTTCGTCCTGCACCCAACTGGTGGTGGGGAAAATCGGCGGGCGGTCCCGCTGGCCCCAGATGCGGCCCGATTGATCCAGCAGATGCACAAAAACGGTGTAACTGGTATCTGTCTCGCCTGGCGCCCGCCAGTAAAGCCGCAGGTTCAAAGTCTGGCCTGCTTTCAAGTTCGTCTCTTCTGTTTCGTAGCCCAAAAGCTCCGCCACTCCGCCCAGGTTCGCCCGCACGGGGTGAGCCACAGAGGGCGGCTCGAAGTTTCTGGGCCGCTCCCGCACCGTGACCGCGCCCAGCGTGGCCTGGCCTTTTTCCTCTTGAACGACTGAAGTCGTTACTACGCCTGCCCCCAGCAGGGCCACCGTCAACTGGTAATCCCCGCCCGGCAGGCGCCCGCTGACGACCATCTCCTGGCGGTCGCGCACTATCTCCCCTTTCTGCCAGGCGGTGGTGGGGTAGCGGGGACTGTTCAGCTTTTCGGCCCACACCTGGCCCGACCCGTCCAGGAAGCGCAGGGCTACGGTGTAGTCGCCCTTTACGTCTGTTTCGGCCCGCCAGTAGAGGACCGGGGCAAGTATTTCGCCGCCCTGAATTTCGCCGCCTTCGAAGTCGTGGCCTAGCAAGGTGATTTCGTCTCCCATTTTCTGCTCCAGGGCGTACCGCATCGTCAGCTCGTCCGCTGGCGGGAAGGCTTTCGGCCTGACTACCGCCAGGCGGCCCAGCGCCAGGTCGTGGCCCACTCCGGCCTCGCCCACCGCCTCCAGGGTGCGGCCCGTCTGGAAAGAGTACAGCCCGGCGTGCAAAGTGTACTCTCCCGGCGGAGTGCCCGGCAAAACCTGTAAGTCGTACTCGTCCACGATGAACGTACCTGGCTGCCAGCGGTCTGTGGCCCAGTAGCCCATCACCGGCAGGCGGTCCACCTGTCCCCAGGGGTGGCCTTCTTCGTCTGCCAGCCGCAGGTAGACGTTGTAACTTTCGCCCATTTCGGCCAAAGCCTGCCAGTAAAGCGTGACGTGACATTCCCCGCCCGACTCCACCCTGTCCGGGCGCAAATCGTAGCCTGAAAGTCGCGCCTGTTCGCCGAAGAAGCCGCTTACGGGGTGCGCTATCTGCGCTGGCGGCTCGAACCCGACCACCGGCCCCCGGTAAATCCAGGCGTAGTCTATCCCGGCCAGGCGCACCACATGCTCAGCCTGTCGCCCCTGGAAGTAGTCCACCAGCCCGGCCAGAGGCAGGCCGCGTTGGGTCTGGTTGAGGTAGAAAACGGCGTAGTCCGCGCCCAGGGTTGGCTCGGCGTCGAACAGGTCTACCGTCCGCCCCCGGAAGAAAGGCTCAAACTGGCGGCTGTACCAGGCGGCCACCTCCAGCTTCTCGGCCTCTGGTTTGGCGTTCAGGTAGCGGGCCGCCTCGTCCAGTCCCTCGCCCCAGCCGACCGATAGCGCCCAGGGAGCCAGCCGCCCGCCGCCGACCAGCGGATCGTAGTAAGTGATATAATACGGGAAATGCGGCAGGGCAAAAGCGGCCTGTAAAACCAGGGCGAAGCCACAGAGTACACCGAGAACACGGAGAGATTTGGCCTTAATCTCTGTGCCCTCTGTGGCTATAAAAAGGTGCCACAGCCCGAAAGCGGCCAGCACGTCCACCGCCGGAAAAATGGGCAAAAGGTAGCGGTCGCCTTTTTTGTGTCCCACCGTCACCAGCAGAGCGAAGCCCAGGGCGTAAAGCAACAGGGACAGTATGGCCCTTCGACTTTCCCCCGCCCGGTTTCTGATCCACAGGAACAGGGCCGCCGCCAGCCCCAACAAAACCGGCGGCGTGCTCCTGAAAAGGAAGCTCACCGGGTAGAAAAGCGGGCCGGGGTCGGCTCTGGCCTGGCCGAAGAGAAAGGTGCCTTTGGCGTGGGGGGCGAAGGTGGCCGCCCTGGCGATGTCCCACACCGCTTTGATCGCTCCCAAAGGATCGACCCACAGCACCGGCCACAGAGCCAGCGCCACCAGAGCGGCTGCCAGGCTCCAGATCACGAACTGGCGAAGGCTTGAGCGCCCGCGATGAATCAAAGCAACCACGCCCCAGAAGGGCAGGAGAAAAACGGCGGTCGATTTGGTCAAAAAGGCCAGCCCTGCGCACAGCCCCGAAAACACCAGGTAAAACAACGAACGGAACAACGTAGAAAGACCCTTTGGGTTTTCAAAATCCAAAGGGTCTGCCAAATGAACGAGCAGGCTCAAAGCCGAAGCGATCATAAAAGTCGCCACCAGAGCGTCGTGATGAATGAAGCGCGAATGGGCCAGGTAAAAAGGGTCGAAGGCCAGCAGGAGGGCGGCGGCCACCCCCACCCCGGCTCCGAAAAGCTCCCGGCTCAGCCAGTAAACGGCCACCACGCACAGGGCGGCCAGCAAAACAGTCGGCATCCGCACGGCGGGCATCAGCTCAGGCGGGGCCGGATAGGGTATGGAATCCAGGAACTCCGCCAGGGGCAGGCCGCGCTGCCAGGCGTAAAGCGTAAGCCCGATGGCCCCTGTCCAGCGGGTGGTCACGGCTGGCCCGGCCCAACCCGGAAAGCTTTCGGCCAGGTTTCCACGCAGCAGAGCGGCCAGGAATTGGCCTGACCATTGCACCCAGTCCAGCTCGTCGCCGGTCAGAAAGAAGTCCAAGGCTAACGCTCGTGGCGCGAAGCCTAGCAGGAACAAAACGGCCATCAAAGCGCCTTCGCGCCTCCAATCGTTTCTTTCGCCCATTGGCGTCGTTCGTCTTGTCCGTTGCGCGCTATTGTGGCTCAAGCGTGACTTCTCCCAAAAGGATCTGGTCGTTGCCCAATCTTTCGCCCGTATGCGGCGAATACAGCCCCACCGCCAGCCGGTAACGGCCTGGCGCAAGCTCTTCCCCGAAGGGCAAAAAGTGGCGGTCGGGGATGATTTCGCCCGGCCTCCAGGCGGTGGTGGGCAAAAGCCCGTGCAGAGGTGGGCCATCGGCCTGCGCCCGCACCTGGGGCGCGTCGTCGAGCAGGTGGACGAAAACGGTGTAATCAGCGTCCATTTCGGCCCTGGCCTGCCAGTAAAGCGTAAGTTCCAAAAGGCCGGATTCCTGCTCCAAATCGTAGCCCAAAAGCCGCGCCACTCCCCCCAGGTCGGCCCTCAGAGGGTGTTGAATCTCGTCCGCCGAGGGGCGGAGGGCGTAGAAGATGCGGCGCTGGTCGTCGTAGACGCGCTGAATCAGGTAGTTTTCTTCCGCCCAGGCCAGGTAATCCGGCAACAGGAGCAGAAAGCGCCCACTCCAGGAAATGACCACCGGGGGGCGATATTCTTCCGTCTGGGCCAGAAGCTCCTCGACGGTCAGATACCCGCTCTTGATTAGCACGATGGAAGTGTCGGCCAGGGAAGGCGGCGTATGCCGGCCGGCGCCAAAGACCAACATCTGGTCGTCGCTGATGATCCAATCGTGGGCGGTGGTGATCTTTTGCAGCCAGGCGACCGCGTCTTGCTCCCGGCCACCCTGCGGCGCGGCAGAGGCTTCGAGGTTGGCTTGTATCGTGGCCGGCAGGCTCCACAGGTAAAACGCCAGAGCGCCCAGCCCCAACCAGGCCAGTGGTGTTTTGCGCCGGGCGAGGTCGGTCAGGTGGCTCGCCATCTGGCCGAACGCTCCTCCGGCCAGGATAGCCAGCGGCGGCAAAAATACGGTCAGTTGATGGTCACGCAGGGGCGTATGTACCATCATGGTCGTAACCGCCAGTAGAAGCCAGACCGCAGCCCACCAGATTGGCCGCGATTTTCTTAACCCCAGGGCCAGCCCGCCGTAAAGGGCCAGGATCACCAGCCCCCGGTGGGTCAGAAAATACTCGGCGATGCATCGCCCGTTTTGGAGAGGATTCAGAGGATAGGCTTCTCTGACCTGCCAGCGGAAGGCTACCACCTGCTCGTACATGGCCCGGCTGTCGAGGCTCAGAAGGCAGAGCAGCAAGGGCAGAGCCAGACCCAGCCCGAAAACGAGCAGATCCAGCGCTGTCTTCTGCCCTCTCCTCTCCTCCGAAAAGCGATGCCAGATGACGATCAGGGTCACCAGGAACACGGCGAAAGGGGAAAGCACTTTGATCAGCAGGCCAGCCGCCAAGCTCAGCCCTGATAGCGCCAGCCAGCTTCTCTGGCCCCGCCGACAGTAGTAAAAAGCAAGGAGAATGGAAAATGCCCCCAACCCTACAGCGGGCACGTCGCCCAGGCAGGCCCTTGAGTAGAGAAAGAAGTCCGGGGTGATAGAAAGCAGGATCACGGCGGTGATGGCAGCCACACGCCCTGCTATCCTGCGGGCAATAAGCCCCACGGCCAGAAGGCCGGACATCGAATAGAGGACGATGATCGTCCGCGCCGCCGCCGTCGTCGTGCCCAAAACCCTGAAAGCCAGGGCAATGGAAGCGATGAAGAGCGGGGCAGACAAAGAGAAAACGTCGGCGTATAGACGCTGCCCGGAGTTCATCAGCCGGGCCAGCATTATGTGTGTTCCCTCATCGTTTTCCCAGCCAAAGCCCTCCAGGCCATGTAGCCGCACGACCAGAGACAAAGCCAGGATGCCGAGCAAAGCGACCCGGTAGATCAACTCGGCCCGCTCCATGCTTGTGGCCTCAGCGTCATTCCTTCCAGCGGCCATTCAATACCCTTCTCCCAGTGCGATTTCGCATAGTGATATACTATCGCCCTCAGCCCCATCAAGAACGGGCAGCCTTTCCATAGTCGAGAGCGAATACAGACCAACCGCCAACCGATAACGGCCCGGCGGCAGTTCCGGCAGCAAATGCGGGTCGGGGACGATTTCGCCTGCCGGCCAGGCGCTGGTGGGCAAAAATCCCTGCCAGGGCTGGCTGTCCGCCTGTTCCCGGAGATTGCCGCTTTCGTCCAGCAGGTGCACGAAAACGGTGTAATCTTCCTGCATCTCGGTCTGGGCCTGCCAGTAAAGCGTCAGCCTGTGCTTATCTTCCAATTTATAGCCCCGCAGCCTGACCAGGTTCCCTAAATTGGCTTCCCGGCGGTGCTCGATCTCTTCGGCGGCGGCTTTGCGGGCGTAGTAAATGCGGTGCTGGTCGTCGTAGAACTGCCGCCCCAGGTAGTTTTCTTCCACCCAGGCCACGTAATCGGGCAGCCAGGCGAAACGCTCCCGCCAGGCCACGACCAGCGGGCAATCGTAGGCGGCAGTCAGCTCGATCAGGCGCTCGTCCGTCTGAAAGCCGGAGCGGATCGCCATGACCGACACGTCCCCGAAAGGCGGCGGAACGAGCCGCCCGGCCCGGAAAAGCAGCATCAGGTCGTCGCTGGCTACGAAATCCCCGGCCTCGGTCGTCTGTTGGATGAACTCCACGGCGGCCAGCTCCCGGCCTCCCGGCGAAGCGGCCAGGAGAGCGTTGTTTTCGGCGACGTGGCCCGGCACCTGGGCCAGATAGACCAGGCAGGCCCCCAGCCCGACGGCCAGAAAAGCCATCTCTTTCGGCCCTGCTATGAAACCCAAAAACCAGGCGTCCCTGGAAACTCCCAGTAGATGAGCGACTGCGACCCCGGCCAGGATAGCCAGCGGCGGAAGCAGGGCCACTAGGTGATGATACCACAGCGGGGTGTGAATCATCGCCGTCGCTAAAGCCAGGGCCAGCCAGGCCAAAACCCACCGCTCTCGCCGCTTGAGGGCTGTGACCAGCCCCCCGTAAGCAGCCAGCACGATCAGCCCGGCGTTTCTGGCGGCGAATTCGGCCACCCGCTGCCAGTTTTGGGCCAGGTCGAGCGGGTAGGCCAGGCGGGCGTTTTGTCTGATGAGCACCACCTGCTCGTACATCGCTCCGGTATCGTAGAAAAACAGGCAAAGCAATACGGGCAAAACCAGGCATAGCCCCAGCAAAATCAAAGCTATCGCAACTCTACGCCACCTGTCAAGATCGAGTCGCGCCCGGATGACAAACCAGACGGTAAGCAGGGCGACGAAAGGGGATAACATTTTCATTAGAAAGCTGGCCGCGGTTATCAGTCCGGCCAGAACCAGCCACACCAGGCGGCCTGAATCCCGGTAACGTAAAGCCAATAAAACGGCAAGCGCGGCCAAAGCGAGAGAAGGCACGTCTCCGGTGCACGTCCTGGAGTACTGGAAGAAAAGCGGGGCGAAGGAAAGCACGCACGTTCCGACCAGCCCGGCCAGGTCGCCCCAGGCGCGGCGGGCGAGCAGACTCACCACAAGCAGCAAAAGCACCGCCAGCCCCAAGATCATCGCTCTGGCCGCCACCACGTATAAGCCCAGTACCTTGAGGACCGCGGCGATGGAAACGATGAAAAGGGGCGGCGTCGTGACCCGCACCTGGCTGTACAACCGATAGCCGACACTCACCAAAGCGCCCCACGTCAGGTACGCGCCCTCGTCGTAGCCCTGGGCGAAGCTATCCAGGTTATTCAGCCGCCACAACAGGGAGAGGGCCAGCACGCCCGCCACAATCGGCCAGTAATAGCCCGGCCATCCTGGCCGATCCCGCCGGGAAAAGGTCTGTTCGCCATTCATTTTCCCCTCTCCCATTCCCTATTCCCCACTCCCTATTTCCACCTCTTCCAGTATAATCCGGTCATCTTGCGCCCCGCCCAAAACAGGCAGCCGTTCCCCGCTGAGCACTTCGTACAGGCCGACGGCCAGGGTATAGCGGCCCGCCGCAGGCGCCGCCACCTCCCGCGCCTCAATGACCACCTCTCCGACCGACCAGCCAGTGGTGGGCAGCGGCGGCGGGCCATCCTGCTGAGCCTGAATCTGGCCTTTTTCGTCCAGGAGGTGCACGAAGACGGTGTAAGCAGTTTCCATTTCAGAGAGAGCCTGCCAGTAAAGCGTCAACTGCACGGTCCTTGCCGGTTGTACCTCCAGGTCGTAGCCCAATAGCGCGACCAGGTTCCCCAGGTTGACTTTCAGCGGGTGTTGTGTGGGCGGCGCTTCAAAAAGCCTCTCCCGGCTCTGCACCTCCACCCGGCCCAAAGCGACAGGCCCCGATCTTTCCCCCGTCCGACCGTCCGCCAAAGCAATCATCAGGCGATACGCCCCGCCGGGCACACCGCCAGACACCAGGAAGTCCCGCACGTCGCGCCCGATTTCCCCTTTCTGGCCGGGGAGGGTGGGGCGTTCCTGCCGTTCGCCCCACGACCGGCCTTCTTCGTCTTCCAGCCACAGGGCGAGCAGGTAGTCCCCTTGCACCTGGCGCCTGGCCCGCCAGTAGAGGGTCAGGGGCAAACGCTGGCCAGAGGAGGCCGCACCGCCCTCGAAGTCGTAGCCTAGCAGTTCGATTTCGGCGTTCAGGCTGTTTTCCAACTGGTGTTGCATAGCCAGTTCTGCGAGCGTGGGTGGGGAGGATGGCTTTGTGACGGTCACCATTCCCGGCGTAAGCCCTCCGCCGAAGCCGGGGCGCGCTCCCCCGTGAAGCTCGGAAACGTTCAACACCCGCCCGCTACCGTTCGCTGTTTGGAGCGAGTAAAGCCCTACTTCCAGCCGGTACTCTCCCGGCGGAGTGCCGGGCGGAATGAGCGGGGCGTACTCGTCGGTTATAAACATGCCCGCCCGCCAGTGCAGGGTGCGCCACAGCCCCAGCACCGGCCAGCGGTCCTGTGCGGCCCAGATGCGCCCCTGCTCGTCCACCAGCCGCAGGTAGACGTGGTAATCTTCCTCCAGGTCTGCCAGGCAGCGCCAATGTAGGGCCAGGCGCAATTTCTGGCCGGAGGCTGCTGGCTCCAGGTCGTAGCCGGAAAGCTCCACCCGTCCGTCGAAAACGCCGCCCGCGTGATAGCCAGCGACCGGCCCCGACCCAAAGCCGTAAACCGGCCCCCGGTAAAGCCAGGCGTAATCGATGCCCTTGGCCCGCACCACGTATTCGGGCCGCCGCAGGCCGAAATATTCGAGCAACTCCGCGCTCGGATAGCCGCGCTGAAGCTGGTTGACATAAAAAACGGTGTAGTCGGCTTTTAGAGCCGCGCCCTCTTGGGCCAGGCCGACGACCTGGCCTCGGAAAAAAGCGGCCAACTGGCGGCTGAACCAGGAAGCGGCCACCAGTCCACCGCCTGTCTCGTTCGCTGTTTCGTTCAGGTAGCGGCCCGCCTGGTCCAACCCCTCGCCCCAGCCGATCAATAGAGCCTGCCGCGCCAGATGCGTCCCTCCCATAGCCGGATTGTAATAGCTCAGGTAATAGGGATAATGCGGCAGGCTGAGGCCGACCTGCACCAGCACGCAGCCAAAAGCGAACCCAACAGCGAACAAATGCGAGAGGTTCAGAACTGGCCGAAACTTCGAGCTTAGAGCCTCAAGCGATCTCCAGAGTCCCCACCCGGCCAGCAGGTGCAGCGTGGGGAAAACGGCCAGCAGGTAGCGGTCAAGCTTCTTGGCGCCGAGCGAAATGAAAATGGCGAAGAGCAGGACGTAAATCGCCAAAACGCCCAGGCTCCATTTTCTTTCCCTTTTTTCCCGTCGCCAGGCGAGCAAAGCGCCCGCCAGCCCCAACAGTACAGGCGGCGTGGCCCGAAATAGAAAAACGAGGGGATAAAACCCCAGGCCGGGGTCGTCCACGATGCGGCCCAGGAAATACTGCCGATGGCCGGCTTCGGCCAGGTCGAGCGAACCGCCCAAAGTCAGCCACAAAGTACCCAGCGGCCTGACCCACATGGCGGGCCAGACCAATCCCACCGCCAGAGCCATCGCCCCGCCAAAAATCGCCAGGCTCTTCACTGTCCGCTTCCGCCCTGCGATCAACATCCCGCAGCCAAAAGGGAGCAGAAACAAAGACGGAGACTTGCTCAAAAAGGCCAGTCCTGCCGTGACCCCCGACAGGGTGAGCCAGAACACCCCTTTTGCCCCATTATCAGCGCCATTTCGCAAATAGACGGCCAGGCTCAAAACGGAAACGGTGGCAAAGGTGGCCGCCAGAGCGTCTTGATGCAGGATGCGCGAGTGGGCCAGGTAAAAAGGGTCGAAAGCGGCCAGCAAGGCCCCCAGCAGCGCTGCCTTTTCCCCGACCAGCAGCCGACCCCACTGGTAGAGCAAAGCCACTCCCAGGGCAGTCACCAAGGCGATAGTCAGCCGCATGGCAGCCAGCGTTTCCGGGTTCACGGCTGGCGCAGAGTCCCGGCCCGTCAGCAGCAGCCCCAAAGCGCCGCTCCACATGGTGGTCACGCCGGGGTGAAAGGTCTGGGCGGTATCGGCCCAGCGTCCTTCTTGCAAAGCGGCCAGGAATTGGCTGGCCCATTGCACCCAGTCCGACTCGTCCCCGGCCATAAAAGCCGAAAGTCCCGCCAGACGCGGTGCCAGGGCTGCCAGGAAAACTAAACACGAATAAACGAATGGGCGAAGGCTGCTACCATCAACTGGCTTACCTTCATTTACGCCTTCACTCAATGATTGTCACCTCTTGCAAAAAGACGCTATTGCCCTGCGGATTGCCGGCCTGGTCAAAAACTTCCAGGCGTTGGCCGCTTTCGGGTTGGTAAAGCCCGGCCAGCAGGGGATGGCGGCCAGGCGGGGTATCGGCCCCGACCGGCACCCGATAACGCTCGATCACAGGGTGGCCGGGCCGCCAGTCCGACGTCCGGTAAAAGCCGCACAGGGGCAGCCCATCCCGCTGGCCCCAAATACGCTCGTTGTTGCGCTCGTCTTCCAGGTGGATGAAAACGCTGTAATCCTTTTTCATGGTGGTCAGCGCTTCCCAGTAAAGGGTCAGAACCAGGCTCCCCCCTGGCTGCGCCTTCTCGCTCTCCAGATCGTAGCCCCGCAGGCGGATACGGTGGCCCAGGTCGGCGGTCAGAGGATGAGCAGGGGTCGGCCGCCGGGCGACGGCCTCCGGCGTCGTGCCCCGATCAAAAGCGGATTCCGCCTCCCGCGCCTCGCAGGTTATCGAGGAGGCTTCGGCCGGGGGATGGCGGTAAAGGCGCAGTTCTGGCTCGCCGTTCACCGTGACCACGCCCATCGGCGCGTAGCCTTCAGGCAGGGAGACTCCGAGCCGCTCGTCTCGCACCCGGTCGGCCATGATGTAGTACTCGGCGTCAGGGCAGTAGGAGCGTATGGCGCCCCGCGCATACCAGGCCGTGATCTCGCCCTCCTCGTTGCTGTTGTAATCGCCCCGCAAGACCCCCTCGGCGTAAAGCTGCCCGATGGCCTTCCACCCGGCCCGATAAGGGAAGCCAAAGAAAGCGGCGGGAGGCAGGTGGCGGTAAGCTGTCCAGTAGAGAGAGCTTCTGTGGGCCGGATAAGTCCAGATGTATTGCGGTTCGCACTGGATAAAGGCCAGGTAGATGTATCCGGCAAAGACCAGGTACAAAAGGATAAACACGCCCGTAGTAACGATTTCAATCGTTGTCTTCGCGGTTGGACGACTAAAGTCGTCACTACAAACCCGCAGGCGCTGCCACATATCATCCAGCCCCAGTCCGGCCATGAGCATCCAGGCCGGGAAGAAGGTGTAAACGTGAGTCAGGGGATGCGCCACCAGAAAGGTGTAGAGCAGGAAAGGGACCCCAAACCAGATCAGGCAGGTCATCCATTCCACCGAAAAGAAGGACGCCCGGCCAGCCCTCAGACGCTTAACCACCGCCCAGGCCAGGGCCAGAATAATGAAAACAAAATAGTAAGTCGAGTTGTAGACCGTGCTCTGCAAAAAAGTAAAGCCCAGGTTGTTGTGGAGAAGCCCGCTCCCCAGGCGCCGGCCTACCAGATAGCGGTAAGTGGTGGTCGCCTGGGGATCGAGCCAGAAGGGGAGATAGAAAAGGCCGCTCAAGACCAGGAATATTGCCAGCGCTAAGACGTAGCCCCGCAGCTCAACGCCTTCCCCCTTCCACTTCTTTCGGCTTTTCCAGGCCAGGTAAAGGATGGCGGGCAGCACCAGAGCGGCATCGTAATGGGCCAGAAGGCCGCAGGCGGCAAACAGCGCCCCAGGAACCTGATAGCGCCCGGCCCCTTCAGCGTAGAAACGGTAGTAACAGTAAAGGGCCAGGCCCATCATCAAAAAAACCAGGCTTTGATATTGCACGATGCGGGCGAAGCCCACGAAATAGCCGTTGATGGCGGCCAGGGATGCGGCCAGCCACCCGACACGCAGGCTGAACATGCGCCCTCCCAGGAGATAGACCACTCCTACCGCCAGCAGACCGGCCAGGGCGAAAGGAAAACGCGCTCCCGCCTCGTCGATCCGGCCCGTGAGAAGCCAGCAGGCGGCAGGGAGCAGAATCTCGGCCGGGCCTTTGCCGTGGGCGAAAAGGGCGTCGTCCCAGCCCTCGATGACCTGGGCGGCTCTTAACATAACCAGGGCTTCGTCGCCCTGAAACTCGGAATAGCCCAGGGAGGCGAAACGAAAGAACGAAGCCAAAACTATAACCACCAGGAGCACGCTGACACGGATTTTGGTCACGGATATCACGGATTCCACCATCGATCGTGCCTTGAGCCGTGAAATCCGTGACCCTAATCTGTGTTGGCTCTTTCCCATCCACAGCGCCAGGGCCAGAGGAGCAAGGATAAGCGCATCGCAGACGATAAGCAGTGAAACGGAGGTCAGGCGACCGGGCAGATAATGTAGAAGCAGCGCGCCCACCAGCGAGAGGGCGTAACTGGCTCCACAGCCGAGCACAATTCTCTCTATCAGGTCGGTCTCGGCGGCCAGGGGGATAAGCTCCAGCAGAGCGAAGCCGGGCAGGATGCAGAGCAACAGGACGGCGCTCGCGTAACGCACGGGCCAAAAATCAACGGCCAGCAGAACCGCGTTAGCCCCGACCAGAGCCAGGACGAGCCAGAAAAACCCTCCCGGCCTCCAACCCCGACCATCGCCTCCCGACCGTATATTATTTCTTCCCATTCCAATTTCTGCCATTGGAATGTGATTTTATCACTTTTCCCCGAATCTTTCAACCCTCACCGGGCCAAGCAGAATGTGGTCGCTTCCATCCACAGTCAGCCGTTGGCCGCTTTGGGCTTCGTATAGCCCTACCTCGACGGCATATTCCCCGGCTGGAGCATCGGGCGGGGCGGCGATCTCGTACACGTCCTGGATGAACTCGCCCTCTACCCACAGACTGGTGGGCGCCGCGCCTCGGACGGGCGGGTTGTCTTTTCCTCCAAAAACTCGCCCCTCCTCATCGAGCAGGTGGGTGAAAACGGTGTAATCCTGGTCCATCCCGGCCAGGGCCTGCCAGTAGAGGGTCAGGCGCAGGGCGTCGCCGGCCCTAACTGTGGCCGCCAGATCGTAACCCACCAGGCGCACCACTCCGCCCAGGTCAGCCCCTACCTGGTGCTGCACTTTTGGCCGGGCGAAAATCCGCCGGGCCTCGATACCCCTGGGCATCCCGCACCGTTTGCCGAATTCCATCAGCCGGAGCGCTGTGCCGTTGGCCGGCAGCCTGGGAGCCAGGGCCGCATCCCGCACCTGGGGCTTCAGGCGGCGGCCCACTTCCCAGGGGTCGGTCCCATCCACCACGCCCAGGGCAATGCCGTAGCGCGCCCGGTCGCGGGTGTACCACGACAGGGTATCAGCCACCACGCGCACCGTTTCCCCCGGCTGCCAATGACTGGTCGGGTGCCAGACCGTCACCGGCTGAGGCTGGTCGGTGCTGCCTGTGACGTTCCCTTCCTCGTCCAGAAGGTAGAGGGCGATCAGATAATCCCGCTCCACCTCCTGCAAGGCCGTCCAGTACAGGTTGAAGTTGACTTCTTCTGCGCGGTTATAGAGAACGTCGAAGCCCAGAAAACGCAACTCGGAGCCGAAATCGACCGTCATGGGATACTGGATGGCGGGGTTGTCCACCGTGACGAAGCTATAGAAATCGCGAGATAAAGGTTGATGCGGCGCGCCCCGGCGGAGCAAGACGTAACCGTCCTGGCTGGCTATCACCCCGAAATCATCTGCTGTCTCGATCCAGTCCTGGAGAGAGCCGTGCACGTTGTCCTTGTTGGGCAGGGTGGATACGTCCAGGAACACGTATTCTATATCGTCGCGGTGGACGACCTGGTAAACCCGTCGGCGCTGGCTGACGTGGGGGTTGAGGTTGATCTGGGCGCTCAGGACGGCATCCGGCGGGATCATTTCGATGAACTTCTGGGCCAGGCGGTGGTGGGCGGTGACGGGCGGCCAGCGGAAGGGGGCGGCCAGCGGTGAGAAACCACGACAGTAGTGATAGCCCACACTGACCACCAGCACGAGGGCCGACAGGAGATGGACCAACCTCCGAGAATCGAGTTTCAGCCAGCGGCTCAAGGTTTCGCTCAGGGCTTCAAGGCCATAGACGCCAGAGACCAGGACAAAGGGCACGATGGGGGCCGCATAGTGAAACTCCTCCAGGCGGTGCATGAAGGCGTCCTCGCTGAGCAGGTTGACGGCCAGGGAGGGCAGGGCCAATACCAGGGTCAGAGGGCTTAACAGGGACAGGAAGGCCAGGGGCAAAAGCAAGCCTTTCAGATAGTTTAAGGCCCCGGCTTTCGACAATTGATCGACCACGACCCCCGGCTGGCCGAAGATGGTTTTCACCATCTGCCAGGGGGTGTCGCCCAGGTAGGCGTAGCGCCTGACGTGGATGTTAGCTCCCATCGGGCTGAAGGGCGGGGTGATGACGAAAACGGCCAGAAAGAACCACAACCCCGCCCCCAGGACGGTCAGCCATCCGGCTCGCCGCTCCCGCTGCACGACCAGAATGTACAGCCCCATGGCCGCCACCAGCAGACACATATCCTCCTTGCAGCTCATGGTCAAGATGGCGAACAGGGCGAAAGGACGATAAGCCCTCTTTTGCAGGAAATAGAAAGCGGCCAAGAGACAGGGAACGGCCAGGGTTACAGCGTGGAAGTCGAACAGATTGGCCGCTTCCAAGGCGGGGAAAAGCAGATAGGCGGCGGCGAAGGCCAGCGCGGCAAAATCGCTCTTCAGCCTGTCCCTGGTCAGCAGAAAGGCAGGCCAGGCTCCCAGAGCCAAGACCACCGTTTGCAGCACCAGCAGAGTCAGCGGGCTGGAATAGAGTAGATAAGTCAACGAGACGACCAACAGGATAGGCTCAAAGTGCAGCGCCAGGCGGCTCTCCAGGCCGTCCATCTCGATGCCGTCCATGTTGGTGAAGCAGAAGAGGCAGCCGTGCAGGGTGTTATAAACCGCCTGATCGACGTTGCCCAGGTCGTAGCCGTGAGTTTCGAACACGGCGTGGCGGTGGATGGACAGGGCGCTGAAGGTCACGGCGTAGAGGACGACCAGCAGCCAGAGCGCAGCCACAAAAAAGCGAGAGGGATCGCTTTTCATTTAACCATCACCTCTTGCAACAGCACGCTGGTCCCCTGTGGGTTCCCGGCCAGGTCGAGGACGTCGAGGCGCTGTCCGCTGACAGGCTCATAGAGGCCGACGGTCAACGGATATCGGCCCGGCGGCGTTTCGGGGGAGATGGGCAAGCGGCGGCGGTCAACGATTACCGTGCCAGGCCGCCAGGCGTTGGTTGGGTAGGTGCGGCAGACGGGCACGCCGTCGCTCTGGCCCCAGACGCGGTCTGATTCCAGGTGGCTGAAGACGTAGTAGTTAGTGCTCAGGCGTTTTTCGACCTGCCAGTAAAGCGCCAGCCGCAGGCTACCAGCCGGGTGGGCGCGGCTGGCGTCCAGGTCGTAGCCCAAAAACTGCACCTGGGCAGAAGGGCCTTTCAGCGTGATGTTCAGAGGGTGGTCAATGGCTGGCTTCCCAACCATGTTTCGGGATGTGATCCGGCGGTCGAAGTCGGCTTCGTAATCCCCGGCGGCGAGGGGGCCAAAATCGGCCTGGGCCTGGGGATGTCGGTAGATGCGCAGCCTGGGTTTGCCCCCGACCAGCACGCTGCCAGCCGACACGTACTCTTCCGGCACGTCGCCGATGGGTTGTTCGTCTTGCACGTTTTCGGCTATCAGGTAGTAGTCGGCGGCCTCTTCGGGGCAGGCGCGGGGCGCGTGGCGCGTATACCAGAAGGTGATGACGTCCTCCTCGTTGCTCAGGTAATCGCCTCGTAGCGCCCCGGTGCGATAAAGTTCGCCCACCGCCTTCCACCCGGCGCGGTAAGGAAAGCCGAAATAACCTTCCGGGGGCAGCTCGTCGTAAACTGTCCAGTAGAAGTCATTTTTGTGGGCCGGGTAGGTGCGTTTGTATTCCGGGTCGTGCCAGACGAAGACCATAAAGATGTACCAGGCAAAGACCAGGTAGAGGGCGACGAAAACCGCCCGCCCGGCCATGGCCCATCTAATCCTCCCCAACAGCCTGTCAATCTCATCCAGGGCCAGCCCGGCCAGCAGCGTCCAGCCCGGGAAAAGGGTGTAAACGTGGGTCAGCGGTTTGGCGACGAAAAAAAGGTAAAACGCGGCGGGTACAGCCAGCCAGATGAAGCACGCTGTCCGACCCACATCAAGCCTGGAAAGAGCAGCCAGCACCGCCCAACCCAAAAGCAGAGGCAGAAAGACCAGGTAGTAAGTCGAATTGTAAACCGTGCTCAGCACGAAGAAAGAAGGCAGGTTGTTCACAGGCAGGCTGTGGCCTAGCCTTTTGCCCTCCAGGTAGCCATAGGTGGACGCAAACTGCTGGTCGGCCACGAAGGGCGGGTAAAAAAGCAGCGGCACGACCACTGCCAGAAGCAGGCAAAGGGCCAGCCATTTTTTGCCCCCGGCCCACTGCCCGGCCAGCAGGTAAAGCGCCGCCGGAAGAATCAGCACGGTATCATAGTGGGTCAGCAGGCCGAAGCCCAAAAACAGTCCGCTCAATAAAGCGTGACCCCCGGCCCGGTTGGCGCGGAAACGGTAAGCGCACCACAAAGCCAGCCCGCTCATAGCCAGCACCAGGCTTTGATACTGCACCACCCGCCCAAAGCCGACAAAGTAGCCATTGACCGCCAGAAGCAGTCCGGCCAGAAATCCTACCCGCTGGTTGAACATGCTGCGGCCTAGCAGGTAGAGGGCCGCCACACCCAACAGGGCGGCCAGGGCGAAAGGCATACGCGCCCCCCATTCCGTGATCCGCCCTGTGAGCAGCCAGGTGGAGGCCGGGATCAGGATCTCTGCCGGGCCTTTAGCGTGCGTGAACAGGACGTGATCCTGTCCCTCGAGGGCCTGGGCCGCCTTGAACATAACCACCGCTTCGTCGCCTTGGAATTCGGAATAACCCAGGAAAACCAGGCGCGGCACAGCAGCAACCACCAGCAAGACCACCAGCGACCAGTTACAATCGGAGGCCAGGCGGCTGGCTCCCTTCATAACCGCGAAGAGCACGAAGGACACAAAGTCTTTATCTTCACACTCCTGGTGTTCTTTGTGCTCTTTGTGTCCTTTGTGGTGAAAAGCTCTGATCAGGAGCAAGGGCGCAAGGGTCAGCAGGTCGCAGGCCAGGAGGATGGAGGCCACGCTCATGGGGCCAGGCAGGTAGTGCACAATCAGCGTGGTCAGCGACGAAAGAACGTAACTGAGGCCGCCGCCGAGCGTCAGACGCTCCACCCCACTGACATCCCCGGCCAGCTCCATGAGGGCCAGGCCGGGCAGGAAGAAGAGCAGCAGAACGGCGCTCAGATAGCGTAAGACCGCCAGATCGGTGAGAATTATGAAAACATTAGCCGCCGCCAGGGACCCAATAAGCCACAGATGCTTGCGTTTCCAAAGAAGATACGCAGGAGGAGCCATCAATGCTGTCTTTGCTCCGGGAGTCGGAAGTCCACCACCGAGCCTAGCAGGCTCTCGTAGCCCAGGCCGGTGGTGAAGATCATAGCCAATTGCACGATGGTAGGCTCGGCGTGGTTCAACTGCACCTGACGATAAACCACGGGCAGCAAAACTATCCCGCTGATAGCGCTGACGATCAACGAACGCGGGGAGAAAAAGCAGCCTCCCCGCTGCAAGGACCTCAGGTAATTGTTGGCGATGATGCCGACCACCAGCGCCAGATAGATGTACAACTGCCAGTCCGTGGTAAGAGCGTGGGCGGCTGTTGCCGCCTCGGTTCCTGGGCCTGCCGCCGCCCCGCTCAGATCGAAGTAATTAAGCAGCCAATCCATAGCAGACAATCCCCCCTTCTGTTTATGGAAGATTCTCCAGGTCGTCCAAGTCCTTATGCCTACCGCTGGCCTTTTTATTAATCTTCAAATGTTTCAAGCCAATCAAATTAACTTCAACCCCGTCAAGTACATTTACCACTCGTTCTGCATAGCATTCTTCAAACTCTACTCCAGAGATTGTGGTCATAATCTCTATCCTGATCGGTGGTACACCTATGCGGATGATTTGGTTTTCTTTCAAGAAAAGCTCTGCCGATAATTCAGGGACATCAAACCCAAATTCTTGCAGGGCAGCCACCATCTTTTCCGCATTTTTAGGATGTATCGCAATCCATATATCCATATCGGCAGTCGCTCGTGGGTAGCCGTGATAACCAACGGCGTAACCACCGATAAGCAGGTATTCAACCTGATGTGAGTTGAGCAACTGTAAGAACTCTTTGAAGTCGGGTGGAAGATGGACTGTAGCCATAGATGATTTGCCGCATTATCTCCACTGCTTCCAAGCGTTCATAAGGACTCTTGGAAAGCCAATATTCCTTCTCGTCCGATTCGTCAAAAAGTGACGCTACGGCGAAAGCCGTTTTTTCCAACTTTAGAGAATCAACTGCATCCATGTTTGCCCCTTCACAGAAGCAACTCAAGCTCGACCTCTCTACCGGCCTACCTTCAGGGTGTCTTCAGATTCTACGCCATTATACCGCCATTTCCTCTTTTGCGCAATAAACACCAGCCTGCGCATCCTCTCCGTCATTCCCAGAGGCTCGATTTTTTGACGTTTCCGGCAGAAAAGGGTATAATGGGGTTCTGGATGACGCCAACATTCATTGCTCTGGAGAAAGGCAGAGGCTATGTCCGAGGAAGCAGAGGAAAAAAGCGAGCTTCGTTGCCATCTTTCGGCTATCGTCCATGGCCGTGTCCAGGGGGTCAGCTTCCGCTACTTTACGGCGCGACGGGCCAGGGAACTGGGCCTGACGGGTTACGTCCGTAACAGGTGGGATAGGACGGTGGAGGTGGCGGCTGAAGGGGAGAGAACTGCTGTAGAGAAGCTGCTGGAATTCCTCAAAGCAGGACCGCCAGCGGCGCGGGTGATAAAGGTCGATACCCAATGGAGCACCTGCACTGGACGGTATAAACGCTTTGAGGTGCGTTACTGAAAAGTTGACAAAATGCCAGGAAAGCATATAATTCAAATGCCTGGCAACTTAGCCCCAGATCAAACTACAAATTTTCGCTGAAGGAAGGAAACAGAAGATGAGTGAGATACCAGATACGGCCAAAGAGATTATGGAGGCCATGCCAGCTTCGTTCGATCCCCAGAAGGCCCCCGACCTGGAAGCCACGTTCCAGTTTGAGCTGTCCGGCGAGGGTGGAGGCACCTGGGTGATAGATATCGCCAACGACCATTGTGAGGTCAAAGAGGGGCCTGTCGATTCTCCCAACGTTACCATCAGCATGTCCGCTCCAGACTATGTGGCTATGGTCAAGGGAGAATTGGACCAGGTCAAAGCCTTTATGGCGGGCAAAATTCAGGTCAAGGGCGATATCAACCTGGCTCTGAAGCTGGATTCCCTTTTCCAACGGTAGGCGCTTCGTGCTGATCGTACCGCAGTGTGCGGCCTGCATCATCGACGATGTGGAGGGCGCCACCAGACTTCTGTTCGAGGACGAGGCCCTTCGTTATCGCATTATCGAAGAAGCCCTGGCCTTTCTGGGGCGTGATTTTGTTCATCGGAGGCCGCCGTCTTATTACATCACCGCTGTGCACCGTATCCTGAAGCGGCTTTCGGGGCTGACCATGCCTTTCCAGGCTCTGCGGCGGGACGCCAACGAGGTGGGTCAGAGCATCGCCTCTAATTTGGCTCTGCCTCAAGATGATTTCGAGCGCTTTGCCTTCCGGGTACGTTGGGCTATCGCCGGCAACCATCTCGACTTCCGCACGGTGGGTACCGGCTATGACCTGACGGTTGAGGCCATGACCAGGCTCCTGACCCTCAAAGTGAAAGAGGGCCTCCAGGTCGATGAGGTCCGCCGCATCTGGACGATCCTGAAAGAGGTCGACGAAGTCCTGTACATCCTGGACAACGTGGGCGAGATCGCCTTCGATTGTCTGCTCATCCAGGAGATGTCACGCCAGGCCAGGGTGGTGGCTGCCGTTCGTGGGGGGCCTATCACCTCGGACGCCGTGCTGGAAGATGCTGTCCAGGTGGGCCTTGATCGCATCGTCCCGCTCATTGTGGCCGGGCCTGATACCCTGGGCATCAGCCTGGACGAGATGTCCGACGATCTGCGAGAAGCTCTAAACAGAGTTGACCTGGTGGTGACCAAAGGCCAGGCCAACTTTTACGTCATGGAGGAGTACGAAAAGAGCCGTCCCCAGGGACAGAGGATCGCCTGCCTGTTCAGCACCAAGTGCGATCCTATCGCCCATAAATTTGGTCTCAGGGGCAAGGTTAATATCGCCACCCTGTTGTAGAATTCCGGGCGACAACAACGAACGGGAGAATTGAACGAACGTGAGATGGAGGTTCGATAAATTCTTGGTTCGCTGTTGTCGGTGGAGTTGAGGGAGGGGCCTTGGAGCGCGGAGAACGTGGAAAAACGGAGGACGTGAAGGAAGAAATGCACTTGAAACTGATCGCCTGTGAGGTTTTAGCCAGGGAAGCCTATCTATGCGCCGCCAGCAGCCGCCACGTCATCGACATCGAGCTGTTGGAAAAAAGTCTGCACGAGCAACCCGACCGCCTCCGCATAGAGATGCAAAAGCGCATCGACGAGACCAAAGACGGGGTGTACGATGCCATCCTGCTAGGCTATGGTCTGTGCAGCAACGCGATGGCCGATTTGAAGGCCAGACAGATTCCGCTGGTTATCCCCAGGGCACACGACTGCATCACCCTGTACCTGGGTTCACGGGAGCGCTACAACGCCGAGTTCAGCGCTCAGCCGGGCACCTTCTACTATACTACCGACTACATCGAGCGCAGAGGCAGAACTGGCGATTGGGCGGTTCTGGGCAGCGCCATGGATACCGATATGGACGCGGTCTATCAGGAATACGTGGAGAAGTACGGCCAGGACAACGCCGATTATCTGATGGAAGTGATGGGCGCCTGGAGCGAGAACTACAGCCGGGCGGCTTTCATCGATATGAAAGTCGTCAACTTGCCGGACCATGAGCGCCAGGCCCAGGCCCAGGCCGAACGGCGGGGGCTAAACTACGAGAAGTTGGACGGGAGCGTGGCCCTGCTCCAGGCCATGCTTGAGGGGGAGTGGTCGGAGGAAGATTTCCTGGTGGTCGAGCCTGGGCAGTCGGTGGTAGCCACTTATGACGCCCGGATTATAGGGACCAAAAATGGGGGGTAATCTCTCGGCTTGCTGCTGTATGGCGTTTCAGGCTTCTACCTGGATCACGATCACCGCGATGTCGTCTTCTCCTCCGCCCTCCTTAGCCGTCTGCACCAGACGGTGGCAGGTTTCCTCGACGCGGCGGCCTTCTCCCAATATGGCCGCCAGTTGAGGGGCGCGCACCATGGCCCATAGGCCATCGGAGCACAGAAGTAATTTATCGCCCGCCTCAATCTCACGGACAATGATGTCCACCTCCACCTCTGGCTCATCACCCAGATAACGATAGAGAAGAGTACGCTGGGGGTGAGTGTAAAGCTCTTCCGGTTGGATCTGTTTAGCCACCAGCAAGCTGGCGGCCACCGAGTGGTCGGTGGTAAGTTGGATCAGCTCACCAGCCCGAAAGAGATAGGCTCGACTGTCGCCTACGTGGGCAATGTGCACCTTGTCATCCCAGATCAGGGCCAGCGTGACCGTTGAGCCTGTGACCACTTCTTCCCCTGGCTTATAAGGAGCGACGTTCCAGGCCACAGTATTGGCCTGCTGCACGGCGTCAACCAGGCGAGTCTTTATCTTGAAATCCTCGGTGCTTTCAGTTTCTTCCCGTTTCGCTCCAGGCTCTTCATCCTGCAAAGAGCTTACTATCTCAGAGGAGCTAAGCCTGACCGTAGATAAGGGATCCTTAAGCATGGCGAACAGATCGGCCAGGGCCACCTGAATGGTCTGTACCACCCACTGGCTGGCAAGCTCTTCTCCCAGATAACCGCCCATACCATCGGCCACGATGAAAAGACCTACCGACTCCCCTTGCAAGTCCTGGACCAGTTGATGGTAAATCCAGTCTTCGGTTATCTCTTGTATTCGGCCCGCATCTGTCAGTCCGGCGGCTTCTATCTTCATGGCTCTTCTCTCTCCTTGTCCTCCTGATCCTTACTATGGCACATCTCTAAGTATCTGGTCAGCGTACTCCAGCAGGGTCTTGATCCGCTCTGGGGATGTGCCTTTGACTTCAAAATATCTCTCAAGAGCCTGGCGAGGTGTCATCTCCTCAGGAGAATAGCCGCCCAAACGCTGCCGGTACTGGCGCTCGACCTCTTTGTGGATGGCAGCGATGAAACAGGCGTCTTTGAGAGCAGCCCGGATCTCTTTCTCCCGCAGCAGACCCTCTTTCTCTGGAGTGGTACGAATCTGGATGCGAACCACCGCCTCCCGACAATCGTGCCTGGCAATCTGGCGCAGAACGGCCTCCACCGGGTCGCAGTCCTCGGCCTCGACCTGGATGGTGACGAAGGGCCTGGCCCTGACCGGGTGGAATTCATAACTGGCCTTGCCCTTCTCGATCTCGGCCACGACAAAGCCCTTTTTCTCCTTCTCTTCCCCAAAGTCGATGCGCTCCAGGCTGCCGGCGTAGACCACGGGCGGATGACAGCCCTGGTTGACGTCCTGGTGTTTGTGGATGTGGCCCAGAGCCACGTAGTCGAAGGCCGGGTCGGTCACCACGCTGCGCAAGACCACCACGTCCCGACCGATCATGACGCTTTTCTCCGAGCCTTGTTTGGCCTCCGAGACGCTGAGATGGGCGGTCAGGACGGCGGGCAGGTCGGGATCGAGTTCAGCTTTCAGAGCGCGAATGTTCTCGGCCACCATGTCCTGTAGAAGCCGGTCTATCTCCTGGATGGATCTATTCTTGTGGTCGTCCACGGTCAGGAGGCGGCTGCGGAGCGGATAGGGCACGGTCGCCACCTGGATGGGGCCGTTTTTGGTCTCTATGCGGTGCACCTTCTCCGTGCGGGCCACGATGACGTTTTCCACCTCCAGGGTGCGGAAGATGTCCACGCTGCTGGCTCGCTGGTAGGCGCTGGGCATGTCGTGGTTGCCCAGCAGAAGCACGGTGGGAATCCCGCCCCCGGCCAGCTTTTTCACCCGGCGGGCGAACTCGCGGCGATAGGTGGAGTTGGGATCGCGGGACTTGTAGGCGTCCCCGGCGAAGATCACCAGGTCGAGGTCATTTTCCAGGGCGTAGTCTATGGCCTCGTTGAAACGGCGCAAAAAGTCCATCACCCGGCTGTTGAGGCCGGTCTGCGGATCGAGACGCCCGTAATTTTCCATGCCGATGTGGAGGTCGGCCAGATGTAATAATTTGATCTTAGCCATTTTCGTTTATCGCTTCGAGCTTGATCCTGCCTCTGCTGGATGGAGAAAGAAGTATCAGAAGAAACTTCCAAAAGTGCCAGGTAGCTTATGCCCTGGAAGAGGCTCAAAGGTGCACGGCACTGACTCAAAGTGCCGCGCACCAGTTATACACATTCTCTGCTCAAGGTTCAGGTTCATACTTCTCCAGGTCGATCTGATAGAGCAAACCCACCCCGCCTTCGGTGACGTACAGGATGCTTTCGTCCTGGTTGAAGACGGTATTGGTAGGATGCAAGCCCTGGGAGAGATAGAGCTTTGCGAGCACCGTGCCCTCGGGACTCACCACCACGATCTTGCCCCCGCTGTAGTGGGCGATCCACAGGTTGCCCCCGCTGTCGCGGGTCATCCCATCGGGCCCCAGCTCAAAGCAGAACTCCTCCTCGACCAGGCACTCATCGTCCAACTCCAGGAAGACTTCCTTGTCGGAAAAGGTGCCGTCAGGATTGATGTCATACTTGAGGACGCGGTTCTTCATGTGCTCGTTGACGAACAGGGTCTGGCCGTCGAGGGAGAGGGCGATGCCGTTGGGATAGCACAGCCTGGAGTCCACCTGCCCCAACTCACCTTCCGGGGTGAGGTAGTAGACCGCGCCCGCCGGGCGACCTGTAGTCCAATCGTCCTCGAAATTGCCGGAGTCGGTGAAGTAGACGCCGCCCTGGTCGTCCACCACCAGATCGTTGGGGCCTTTGAAGGGCTGGCCTTTGAATTCGTCGATGGTCTGGAGGACTTCGCCGGAAGAGCTTAGCTTCACCAGCTTCAGCGAGGAGTACATGCACACCCAGAAGGTGCCATCTTCGTTCTGGTAGAGGCCGCAGGGGCCGTCGCCTGCCTCAGTTTCAAGGAAGAGCTTGGTCTCGCCATCTTTCAGGCTCCAGATTTTATCGCCGCCCCACTCGACGAAGTAGAGGGTGTCGTCCAGGGAAGACCAGAACGGCCCTTCGGGGAAGTTGAGATTTTCGACGACAATGTCCTCCTCACTGACCTCTGCTTCAACAATAGCCTCTTCCTGGCTCAGTGGGGCCGCATAGACTACAGACCATCCTACAACGAGCAGCAGCGAGAAGATTGATACCAGGATGACCAGTCGGTTTCTCATCTCTTTATTTTCCTCCTGTATATGTTTGGTATGGGAGGTGCCAGCCCGCCGCCTGCCGGACAAGATAATAATTTCTGGCCGCCTGGAGGCTGGCCCAGGGAAACCAGGAAGATTTGCAGCCAGAAATCATGTTCATCTTTTTTTTCTACAGACCCCCCCCTCTCAATTGCACGCCTACACGGCCCTCACGGCGGGCATAGGCGAGTTGCTCCTCATCGCCAGCCCCCAGCAACCCGGCCTTTGCGGTCGTGGTTACATCAATACCTCGTTGCCGAAGACCTGTGGCGATAGCTTTAGCCATATGCTCATCCAAGTGAAAACGAACCCGGTCACTCACCGCGTAAGGCTCTCAGCCTGGCTTGCAAGAGCGATGGATTTTGCTTGCGAAAAGCCTCGGCAAAATCGCGCTCTTCCTGAATCTCTCGCTCGATCTCATCCCGGTGATCAAAGTAGTAGGCCAGAGCGGCGTGGATATCCGCCAGAGTCAGGTCATACTCTGATGCGATCTCGTCTACTGAATACCCCATTTTGAGGTGCATGATAGCGATGTCCGATACGGTGATACGTCGGCCATCAATGCGTGGTTTACCACCGCGCACCCCAGGCGTGATTACAATATGCTGTTTCAACACGTTTTCCATAACTCACCTCACTTCTCAATCGAAGCCTTCAAACTTCTCGTCGTCGCGCAGCAAGGCCACGTTTTCGGCCAGTTGCCCCTGCAATTCTTCTTTTGCGCGGTAGCCGAGCGAGGCGTAGAAATCGGGCGTGCCATACTCGCGGGTTTTGATGACCACCGGCATGGGCACGGCGTGGCCCAGGATGAGGGCCTGCTGGCGGGTGTCCAGGCGGGCCAACACCTCGCGCAGTTGGCCGGCCCCGGAGATGCCGGTCAGGACGGCCCTGATGTCGGTCTCGTTATCCAGGAGACAGGTGACGCGGGTGCCGATCTGGGACATGACTTCTTCGTCGATGCCGCTAGGCCGCTGATCGACCACCAGCAGGGTGACGTTGTACTTGCGCAGCTCGCGGGCGATGACCCCGAAGATGGTGTGTTGGGCCACCCTCTCGTCGAGAAATTTGTGGGCCTCCTCGATGGTGATGACCAGGTGGGGCGGTTCGGCGCTCTTGTCGCCCATGGCCTGTTCTATCCGCCTGACGTAGCTGTCGTGAATGCGGCGGGTCAGGTAGTTAGCCACCAGGATGTAAGCCTCCAGGGAGTTGCTGTAGCGGCCAAATTCCAGCACAACGCTCATCCCCCTGTTGATGTACTCCAGGATGCGCTGCACCGAGTTGTCCAGCGTCCTGGGCTTGAGGAAGTGAAAACGCCCCAGGATGCCCAGCCGTCGTTGCATGGCGCTCAAAACGCCGTAGTGCTGCCCGTAACTATCGACCAGGTCCTTCAAAGTCTCGGCGCTGGCCTCCAGGAAGAGGTGCAGCCAGTCTTTGCCCCACTGTTTATGCAGAAAATAGGCCGCGCCGATGGCCGCATCGGATAGCCCAATGATTTGCTGTAACATCTCGATATCCTGAGGCTCGATCTGGTCATAGCTGATCTCCACCACGAAATCGGGTCTGATCTTGCGCCGTTTGGAGGATTCTTCGTCTAGGGTGAAGATGGCTACCCTGGATGAGAAAAGCTGTTTCAGCCCCTTGACCCGCTGGCCCTTTTCAGCCTTACCCTCCCAACCATACTCGTTGTGCATGTCGAAGACCAGGTTGACCGCCGCCTCCTGCTGGATAATGCCCGCCAGCAGCAGCCGGGTCAGGAAAGTCTTGCCCGTGCCCGACTTGCCGAAAATGCCGCCGGAGCGTTCCACGAACCTGCCCAGGTTGAGGTAAATCTGGATGCCTTCCATGTCCAGCGGCTCGCCCACCTGGAAATAGCCCGGCTTTTCCAGGCCGAAGACGTTTTCCACGTCCTCTGCGGTGGCCCGGCGTATGGTGGAGAAATGGGCGGGAATAGTTTTTACTGGTCGTGGCTCGATTGCCTCTGCGCCCATTTCCGCTTTTTCCAGGGTCAGCATGGGGGCCACGTGCAGGCGGCCAAAGGCGCTGGTGCCTGCAAACACCTCGGCTATAAACTCGTCGGCGATGTCCGGCGGGGTTTTCTCGAGCATGGGGTTGGTGTTATCCAGTTCCACGTCGGTGATCATGCTGAAAAAACGTTTCCTGCGGCCCTCTACCACCACGTAGGTGCCCACCGCCAGGGCCTCGATGTCCACCTCCCGGTCCAGCTTGACGTCCAGCCCTTTGGAAAGGGAGCCGCCGACCACGATGCCCAGCCGTTCATCCTCAACGACTGATGTCGTTACTACTTCCTCCATAGACTCTTCATCTCTGGGAAAGTACCCGTCTAAAGTGTCGGTCATGGTCTGAGCCTCCGCAAAATACCGTTCAGGCGGGTCAGGTCGTTGTTGAGCAGGCGAGCCAGCTCCCTACCAGCCTCCAGCAAGAACTCCCTGGCAGCCTGCTTTTCGGTGAAACACCCGCTGGCGTGGCGCAAACTGGCGGCCAGCAATTCGTCGTTGGGCACGTCCCTGGTTTCCAGCACGATCTTGAAGTAGTCGAAAGAGGAAGTAAAGTCCCGTACTTCCCCTTCGGTGCAGGTGAAAATCTGGTCCAGACTGATGGGCGGCTGCACGGGCAAAATCTGATAGATTTTGTCTTCATACCGATAGCCGATAGACAGCACCCTGACCTCGATGGGCACCCGCCGCCTCTGGCGCTGATCTTGAATCTCCTCTTCCGAAAGAGTAGAGGCGACGGCCAGTTGCCTGACGAAAGGGTCGTCGCCGATAACGATGTCGTAGATCAGGCCGAAGACGTCGGCCTGGCCCTGTTGCACTTTGGCCTTGACGAACGAGCCGAAGGCCGGTACGTCTGGTTCCGGCAGCTCGGTGCCGAAAACGAACTCTTTGGTGCTGGAGCGCAGCACCCGCCCGATGGTCTTACATTCCACGTTTGCGCCTCCTAGCCTCTGAGCAGAGCCTTCAGACGAGATTTCTCGGACTGGCGGGGCACGAGGCCGTGAGACAGCAAGGCGTCCTGGATCAGATTCTCGAAGCCCCGCCGGTCCTCGCCTGTGACTACGGCCAGTTCGTCGGCGCGGGCCAGCACGTAAGGATAACCTTGCGTGGAGCGGCTCTGCTGCCAGAGGACGTGGTGTAGAAGGTCAAGCTGTTCGTGCCCGCCGTCGAGCACCCATTGAGGAATCTCCACGCGGGCCATGGCCGCCCCTTCATCTGTGCCAACGTTGAGGTAGAAAAAGGAGATGCGCTGTCCGTCTTTCGCCAGCCGTTTGTTCACCGGCGACACGCTGCTGAAAAGCGACGAGCGTTGTCCTGGCTCAAGCAGCCTGGCGAAGAGGTGGCGGTCGGTCAAGCCCCTGAAAGGCCGTTTCTTGATCGCCTCGGCCACGTCCTGGTCAGCCAGTTCCAGCAGCCTGACCACCCCGGCGCTGTTGGGGCGGTCGACGTAACCGGCCAGCGTGGCGCCCGTTTTTTCCATACGTTTCAGATGCCCCAGGTAATTTTCCAGGCTTCTTTCGTTCGGTTCGCCGGAGTCCCGAAGAGAAAGGATCCACAGCAGCAACGGGCCGTCTATCAGGGAGAGCACCGCCGTTTTATCTTCGCCGGCCATTTCCTCGGTTACTGCGACCAGCTTTTCGATTTCGGCCAAAGCTCGCCTGGCGTTGACCTCGGCGTTCTGGATCAACTCCCCTTCTTCGTTGTAGAGCTTCTCGCCGTAAAATATGCTCGGCTCGGTTTCCACCCGTGGAGCCAGCCCGGAGCCTTGCCGGAAAACGATCGTCCCCACGTTGATCAGGTAATACTGGAAGGCGGCGTGGCGGTCGAGGTAGATTTGCGAACCGTCCACGGCGATGATCGTCGCTTTTTGCGTTCCAGCGGGCAAGGCGTGAGCCTGGGCCAGCGGCTCGTGGTGGGGGCTTGCGCCGCGCCATTTCCAGTTTTGGCCGGCCTCTTCGGCCCTGGCCTTTAACAACTCCAGCTCGCCGGAATGGCTTTCGAGCAACTGCCTGGCTTTGGCGGCCAAGCGCGACCTTTCCTCCTCGCCCTTCGCCATCCCGGCGGCCATGCTATGTACTTTTTGCATCAACTTGTGAAACTCAAGGGTCATAGGCTACCTCTCCCTAATATCATACCAGAGTTTCACCTTTTTGGCAACAACGTTTCAGACTCTTTTTGCTTCAGTTCGTAGCTCCTGGATGGCAGCCTGGGCCGTTTTGATGATAAAATTGACCTCGGAGGAGTAGGTGATAAGGCGCATCCCTTTTCTAATCCAACCTTTGAGAGCTTCCAGGTCGCCGATGTGGGTGCCGGAGACCAGGCCGTGTCGCTGGCAGGCGGCTATCACCTTGTCGATGTGCTCGATGAGCAGCGGGTGATCCATCTGGCCGGGCACGCCCAGGGAGAGAGATAGGTCGTTGGGGCCCATGACCGCCGCATCCACGCCAGGCACGGATAACAACTCGTCGATGTTATCGATGGCCTGTTTCCGCTCGATCTGGAGGATGACCAGCGTTTCGGCGTTCATCCACTCGATGAAGTCCCCGACAGGCTCAGGATGGTAATCGCTGTGCCCCTTGAGCACCGAACAACCCCGACAACCCACCGGCGGATACTTCACAGCATCCACAATGTGCTTGACCTGTTCCACGGTCTCCACGCGGGGGACCATCAAGCCCTGCGCCCCGGCGTCCAGGGGGCGGCACAGCAGGTGGTAATCCGGGTTCGGCACCCGCACCAGAGGACAGATGCCCGCCAGGCGAGCGGCCCTTATTATATCGGCCACCGTCTCTATGTTGTAGGGGCCGTGTTCCATGTCCATGAAAAAGAAATCAAACCCGGCTTCGGCCAGGAATTGGGCGATGGCCGGCGTCCTGACCTCGGTGACCATCGTGCCGAGGACGGCCTCGCCTCGTTGGATGGCCCTCTTAACCTCATTAGCTCTCATTAATTCGTTTTCCTTTCTTCCAGTTTGGTTGTGGGCATTATAAGGCAGATAAGGGGAACTGTCAAGAAGGTCACAACTTTTGGGGCGCGAAAAAAAGGAACGCGGGGAAGACCACAAGCTACAAACAGGGTAGTCGCTTTGAGGAGACAAAAACCGATCAGTATAAGGAAGTCACTGAGATTCGGCAAGTTCCGCTAGGTCACTGAATCCGTGTTCCCTCCAACATTCAAGTACCTGCTGTCGGTAGTTTTGAAAGTCCCCCTCAATGGTCAGGGTACGTTGCGCGGATCTACCACCGATGCGTCTCGTGTGATAGTTTATGACGACATTGTAGCACTTGAGAGAACTCAAGGCCCGGGCAAACAAACGTGGGTCCTGTTCAGCAATCTCGACAATGAGATCCCAGCTTACCTGGGTCCTTTCTCTGCCACCAATGTTTCCTAAATCACCTTTGGTGTTCTCATCAAGAGCGAATAAACGAAGAGCGAATAAACTGTACTGAACCCCTAAATTTGGGCACCTACCAAAGTTCAGGTAAAATAAGTCCAAGAAAGGGGGAACACAATGGCAAAGCGACGAAAGTTCAAACCTGATTTCAAAGCACGGGTAGTGCTCGAAGAACTGAGCGGTGTCAAGAGCGCCGCTGAGATTTGTCGAGAGCATCAGCTTCACCACC
>DAOULT010000052.1:0-29708 GCA_034417895.1 Anaerolineae bacterium
GACGAAGTGCGCGAAGGAGTTATCATTGACTACGGTGGCGATGGCCGGGTGGTCTCCATCGAATTGCTGGACGCTTCGGAACAGATTGCCGAACCGCTGGGCATTGCCTACGAGTTGAAGCCCAGGAAACCGTTAGCGGTAGGGAGTGAGATATGAAATCAGACTTTGAAGAACAGGTATTAGACCTGGCCCGTCGCAAAGCGCAACAGGCCGAGGTCTTCGCCGTAACCGGCCAGGAAACCCCCGTTTCCTTCGAGGCCAACCGCCTCAAGCTGCTCCAGACCAAAGAAACGCGGGGCGTGTCCCTGCGTCTGGTGGCGGAAGGGCGCGTTGGGCTGGCGAGCACCACCCGCCTGGACGATCCCCAGGCTTTGGTGGACGAAGCCCTGGCCGTGGCTCAGTTTGGGGCCGAGGCCAGATTTGAGCTGCCGGCCGAGATTCCCGGCGACGGAGTGCAGGTTTACGATGCGACCATCCCTGAGCTGAGCGTGGAACAGATGGTGGACATCACCCAGGGTATGATCGATAGGGCGCGAGCCTACAACGCCGACCTCCTGTGCGACGCCGACCTGTCCAAATACGTAGGGCTTTTGACTCTCCTCAATTCGCAGGGCGGCCGCGTTTCGTACCGTAAAACCGCCGTCTCCGCCGGCCTCCACGCCAACTGGATCCGGGGCACGGACATGCTGGACGTTTACGAGGGCGAGGGTTCCTGCCGCTGGCCGCTCGATTGTGAGGCTTTGGTCGAGCGGGTGCTGGACAAGATCCGGCTGGCCGAACGCACCGCCACCCTGCCCACGGGCCAGATGCCGGTCATCTTCACCCCCAAGGGCACAGCCGGTACGCTGCTGGCTTCTTTGCAGCGCGCCCTCAATGGCAGGGTCGTTCTGCAAGGGGCCTCCCCTCTGGGCGACAGGCTGGGGCAGAAAGTCTTCGACGGGCGGCTCTCCCTCTACGACGATGGCCGGATCGATTACGCCGTGCCCAGCGCGCCCTGCGACGACGAGGGGGTGGCTACCCGTCGCACCGCCCTGATCGAAAACGGGGTGGTCAGCGCCTTCTACTACGACCTCCAGACGGCTGGCCTGGCCGGAATGGAAAGCACCGGCAACGCCGGACGTGGTTTGGGGAGCCTCCCCAGCCCGGTCTCGAACGCTCTCGTCTTCGCCGAAGGAGAGGTGAGTTACCAGGAAATGCTGGCCGACGTGGAGGAGGGGCTGGTCGTCGATCAGACCATAGGGGCCTGGGCCGGCAACGTCCTGGCCGGAGAGTTTTCGGGCAACGTCCACCTGGGCTACAAGGTGGAGAAAGGCCAGATCGTGGGGCGGGTCAAGGACAGTATGGTGGCCGGCAACGTCTTCAGCGCTCTGGCTGACCTGGCGGCCATCGGCGACCAGGCCGTCTGGCTGGGCGGGTCGCTGAAAGTGCCCTATCTGTATTTCCGTTCCCTGGGCGTAGCCAGCAAATAAGTTCAGCCACAGAGAACCAGAGGTCGCAGAAGGGAAAAACCTCTTTCTCTGTGTTCTCCGTGACCTCTGTGGCTTGAATCAGAGTCCCTGGCTGGCTTTTGGATGGTGCAATCCGTTAAATCCGTTCCAGAATCCGTTGACGCTGCCGCCAGACTTCGTACAGAGCAATGGAGCCGGCCACCGCCGCATTCAGCGAACCGATCTGTCCCCGCATGGGAAGCCGCAGCAACAGGTCGCAGCGTTCCCTCACCAGCCGCCCCAACCCCGTGCCCTCGCTGCCCACCACCAGAGCCAGAGGGACGGTCAGGTCGGCCTCAAAGTAGCGCTTTGCCCCGGCTGCATCCTCCAGGCCGAAAATCCACAGCCCTGCATCTTTGAGCCGCTCCATAGCCCGCACCAGGTTCACCACCCGCCCCACCGCCAGGTGCTCTGCCGCCCCGGCCGAGGCGTTGACCACCGCCGGAGTGACTCCCGTCGCCCGCCGTTCGGGGATGAGGACGCCGTGCACGCCCACCGCCTCCGCCGTGCGCAGCAAGCAGCCCAAGTTTTGCGGGTCTTGCAGATGGTCGAGAATGAGGAAGAGGGGGACTTCCCCCTCTTTTTTGCTGCTCAAACACTCGTCCAGGTCGGCGTAAGGGTAGGGCGATACTTCGGCGGCTATGCCCTGGTGGTGGGCGCGGCCGCTGATCTGGTCCAGTCGCCGCCGGTCCACAAATTGCGCTTCCAGGCCGCGCTCTGCGGCCAGAGCCAGGATGTCGGCCACGATGCCCCTTGCCTTCACCCCACGGGCCACGAACAGCTTATACAGGCGACGGCGGCCAGCCCGCAGGGTCTCCCGCACGGCCTGGCGGCCATAGATAACTTCGATCATGTTTTGTTTCTCGACCGCTATGGTTCAACTCCACCTGCCCGATTAGGTGCGGATATCAGGAGGAAAACTGCTCTGGAAATGTGATCTCCAGGCGGCACGTTTCGTCAGGCAGGGGCAGCACCACCTGCCCGCCCGATAGCTTCAGGTCAAATTCCTTCTTCTCCCCGCCGTTGTGCACTGCCAGCCGCGCCGGCAGGCCCTGGGAGTCCCCTTCAGGCGTGATTTTGTGGGTCCACACTTTAAGATCGCGGGCCTGGATAGCGGGCAGTTGAAACTCTGCATAGCGCAGCGAGGAGAAGGCCGCTACTTCGCCCCTGGCGGCTTCGTAACTTTGTTCGCCGTCAGGATAGCCTAACCGCACTGCCGCCGGTACTGGTTGGCCGCCGGCTGTGATGGCGAAGATGGCCTGCCCGCCCCCACTCCGATCTTCCCGCAGCTCCACCACCAGGCGTGGAGCGAAGGCCCCCCGCCGCGCCAGGGCGATGGTCACTCCCAGCATCAGCAGGCCGACGGCCAGGGCCACAGCGCGCTGCACGGGATTCTCCCAGATGACCAGGCCGTGGAGAAACAGGCCGGCCAGGTACAGGAGGTAGATGCCCGCCGTGAGCAGCGGATGGCCCAGGAAGCGGTAGACCACGCCGGGCACGATCTCGCCTTTCCGTCGGCTGGCGATCAGCAGGAGCACCGGGAAAATGCCACTCAGCAGGGAAATGACGATCACGCCCATAAAGCTGAGCGGCCCGGCAAACGATCCCCTCCCGGTCAGCAACACCCACTCGGTCAGCAGGAAGACCACCGCCACGGGGCTTACGGACAGGAAAAAACGTCCCGGCCCGCCCAGCAGGGCCTCTCCGGCCCGGTGCAGAAAACCGGGGCCTGGCCCGCCCCTCGGTGGGGGCTTTCCTTTCTGGCCCAGGGCCTGCCAGATGTCTTCGGGAAGCTGGCGCCCCCGTCTGGGGGCCAGCCGAACCTGGTAGTGGGGTTGGCCCTCCACTTCCGTCTCCCGGATGAAGCCTTGCTCTATCAGCGTGTTCAGCATGGTGCGGGTCTCGTCTTCGGACTGGTCGCTGTGGGCCGTCACTTCGGCCAGGCTGACCGTTTCCTGGCGCATCAGCCAGTTGATGAGCCGCCGCTGTGAGTCGGGCAGCGTGAAGGCTTCGGCCAGGCTCAGGCCAACGGTATCCCACTCCCCTTCGTAGCTCAGACTCAACGGCGAACTGAGGCGCAGGCGGACGTGCTCCTGGCTGGCGTCCAAAATCTCCAGCGCCAGGCGCCCCCCATGTTGATGCCACTCCGGCAGTTGGTCATCCAGGGCCGTGGTATCCCAATGCCCGCCGACGGCCAACTCCAGGCGATGGGTGGCGTCGCCCAATTGAACGTCCAGGCGGAACGTCGGCTGACCACCTTCCAGCCCCAGGTAGGTCAGGGCCAGGCGCAGCCTGTCGGCATCGCCCCCTCCTGGCTGCCTGCTCCGCAAAAGCAGCCTCCCGCGCCGGCGGGGCAGCATCACGACCGGGCGCGGCTTGGTGGGCAGCCACTCCCGGACCAGGTTAAAGAGGCCCAGGGAGAAATGGATGGAAGCCATGCCCATGCCCAGGACGACGAAGACGGAGCCTAACACCCGCACGATGGGGCCAATCTCCGCCGCCAGCGGGGCCAGAGCCGTGCCCGACTGGTCGGCCAACTCCTGGGGGGCGAGGGCCCCGTTGACGGCCAATACCCAGATACAATAGATGACGATAGCCACAACCTGGGCCGCCGCCGTCCCCCAGATCAGGGCGCGGGCGCTGGGATCACGGCGCAGCACCACCCGCGCACAGTTGCTCAGCGACAGGTGCCCGAAATAAGCCATCAGGACGACGCCGAAGATCAACTGCAAAATCGAGGTCTCGAAAGGACGCCCGCCGAGGAAGGGCACGTTCACGTACAGGAAGTTCGCCGCTTGCAGGCGGGTGAAGGCCAGCAGCGAGAGGAGCAGGATCAGGCCGATGTTGATGACGCCCACCAGCAGCGCCGAGGCGATGGTGGCGTCGAGCGATTCGCGCCGCAGGAAGTACAGCCCCATGAGGAAAAGCAAGGCCACCCACAGCGGGGCCGGTATGCGGGTGGCGTCCGCCAGGGTGGTCGAAAGGCCGATGTAGTAGGCCCACAGGGCCAGGAAACAGATAATGAGCAGCCCCGCCGAGAGGATTATAGAACCGGCCCGCCCCAGGTAGTCGGTCACGGCCCGCCCCAGGAAGGCGCTGCCGTAGCGGATGGAGCCGCTGCGAGAGACGGCTTCGGCCATGTAGGCGACGGTCAGCACGTTGACCAGGCCCAACACCACCAGGATCACCACCCCGGCCAGCGGCCCAACACCAGCCAGGGCAATGGGCAGGGCCAGGATGCCAGCGCCCACGGTCTCGGTCAGGGTCAAGGCAAAGGCCGTCCAGAAGGGAGGCAAAGACTCCAGCCAGCCGGCCAGCCTGTTCCAGGCCCAACGCAGCCGGCCGGTGGGGGTCATGCCGGGGGCGAAGATGGTCTCCAATGGTTCGTTGTACAGGCGTTGGTAAGTCTCCTGCACCGCTTCCGTGTCCAGGCCCAACGCCGCCCGGATGCCCGGCACCGCCTGAGAGGTGAAGTCGTACTTCTGACCCAGGAGGTGGGCCGTGGCAGCCCGCACCTCGGGGTTTTCTATCACCAGGGGCGCCCACTGCGGGGCGTGGCGTTCCAGGTGCTGGATGGTGGGGCGGAGGGGAGGCTCACGGCTCAGGGCAAAGGCTTCCACAAAGGCCAGAGCGCGCTCCTCGGCTGCCTCCTCGGTGAGAAAAAGCTCCATCGCCTGCTTCGACCGGGCTACCAGGTGCGCGGTGCGGCTTTCGATGGCGAAGAGCAAAATACCTGCTCGTTTGGCGCGCCTGCCGGACAGACCGTCCAGCACTTCTTCACGAGTGAGTAGCTCCAAATCGTCGGACGACATGCCTGTTCCCCCTCTACCTGATTAAAAATGGCACGCTGAACTCGCACACGGGTCAGGAGATTATGAATTTACCATACCTATTCGCCAGGTGGTCTCTTCCGGGCGGTCTTCCAGGGCCACGCCCAACTCCGCCAGCCTATCGCGGATGCGGTCGGCCTGTGCCCACTGTCCGGCCTCCCGCATGGCCTGGCGGGTCTCGATCAGGAGCTTGATCAGGGCTTCTTCCAGGCCCCCGGCCTCCGCCTGGACGATCTTACCGGGGACGATGCCCAGGATGTCGTCGCCCAGCTCGCGGTAAAGGCCCTCGATGGCGGCCAACGTCTGGCCGCTGACGACTTCCTCGGAGTTGAGCAGGGCGTTGACCTGGCGGGTCAGGTCGAAGAGGACTCCGATGGCCGCCGCGGTGTTGAAATCGTCGTCCATGGCGGCCAGGAATTTAGCCCTACAGTCGACCAGTTTCGCCGACCAGCTTTCATCTAATTCACCACTTTCGGCCCGTTCCAGCCGTTCCCTTAGCAGACTGACCGCCCCATAGAGTCGTTCCCGCCCCTTCTCCGCCGCCGAAAGAGCCTGGTCGCTGAAGTCCAGGTTAGAGCGGTAGTGACTGCTCAGGATGAAGAAGCGCACAGTCATGGGCGAGTAGCAGGTGAACAGCTCCTTGAGGTAGATGGCGTTGCCCAGGGACTTGCCCATTTTGACCCCCTCGACGGTGACCATGTTGTTGTGCAGCCAATAGTGGGCGAAGGGTTTGCCAGTAGCGGCCTCGCTCTGGGCCACCTCGCACTCGTTGTGGGGAAAGATATTTTCCAGGCCCCCGCCCCGGATGTCCAGCGTTTCGCCCAGGTATTTCATGGACATGGCCGAACATTCCACGTGCCAGCCGGGATAGCCCCACCCCCAGGGGCTGAGCCAGCGCAGGATGTGGCCTGGCTCGGCCCGTTTCCAGAGGGCAAAATCGACCGGGCTGCGTTTGTCCGGGTTGACCTCCACCCGCGCTCCCTCCAGCAGCTCCTCCACTTTGCGGCCAGAGAGCTTGCCATATTCGGGGAAGGAGGAAACGTCGAAGTAGACCGAGCCGTTGACCTCGTAGGCGTGGCCTTTCTCCAGCAGGGTTTTTATCAGTTCGATCTGCTCCGGGACGTGTCCGCTGGCCCGGGGCGAGATGTCGGGCCGCCCCACGTTCAGGGCGTCCATGTCCTGGAAGTAACTGCGGGTGTAAATCTCGGCCAACTCCATAGGGTGCACCTGTCTCATGGCCGCCCGTTTGACGATCTTGTCCTCGCCGGCGTCAGCGTCGTCGGTCAGGTGGCCCACGTCGGTGATGTTTTGCACGTAACGCACCTGGTAGCCCAGGTAGCGCAGGTAGCGGATGACGACGTCGAAAGAGACGTAGGCTTTGGCGTGACCGATGTGGGCGTGGTCGTAGACCGTTGGCCCGCAGACGTAGATACCTACATAGCCTTCGTGCATAGGTACGAATTCTTCTTTGCGGCGGGTCAGCGAGTTATAGACTTTAAGAGTCATCGTGGTTGTCTCCTATACATAACCAAATATAGCCAGATAGCAGGCAAGCCCCCGGTCACGACCGAGGGCTTGGCTTTATCGTTATTGTTTCAGGACTGGTTCTAATTCTCTCTGGCAGGCGAGAGCCAGTTCTTCTTCTCTTCTGCCTTCCAGCCGTGCCAGGCGACTCTCTAACTCCAGGACCTTGCGGTGCAGACAATGAAGCATTTCGGCCTCCGGGTCTGGCAGCTTTTCGGTGCGACCACTATCCGGGTCACGATAGGCCACCACCCGGCCCGGCACACCGACCACGGTGGAGTTGGGGGGCACGTCCTTGAGGACGACAGAGCCGCCGCCGATCTTGACGTTGTCGCCGATGGTAATGGCCCCCAGAATGGTGGCCCCTACCCCGACCACCACGTTGTTCCCCAGGGTAGGGTGACGTTTGCCCCGCTCCTTGCCCGTGCCGCCCAGGGTGACGCCGTGGTACATCATCACGTCGTCCCCGATGTGCGCCGTTTCGCCGATGACGGTGCCCATCCCATGATCGATGAAGAAACGGCGCCCGATGGCGGCCCCAGGGTGGATTTCAATGCCGGTCAGAAAACGGACCAGGTGGGAGATCAGGCGGGGGACGACCGGCAGGCGGCGCACCCATAGCCAGTGAGCCACACGATGCCCCCAGATGGCGTGCAGGCCAGGATAGGCCAGTACGATCTCTATAGAGTTGATAGCCGCCGGATCGTGAGCGTAAACAACTTGTATATCCTCGCGCATCCTCGCCAGGACAGACATGGTACAACCTCCTCAATAGTCATATACAACACCCGAAGACCCTCATCCCTGAGGGTCCAACCACCTATAGGGATGTCGCGCCGGAGCGACATCCCTCAAAACAGGTGCAGAGCATCGCTATTAAGGAAAAAGCCATGTCCATATCGTTAGTATACATCTCGCTCAGATTTTAAGTTCAGCGGATTATTTTAACTTTATCGTCCGTTGGACTGGGCAAAGATCATCCGCCCGGCAGCCGTTTGCAAAACTTTGGTCACGGTCACTTCTACGGTGCTGTTGATGTAGCGGCGCCCGTTCTCCACCACCACCATCGTGCCATCATCCAGGTAGCCCACGCCCTGGCCCAACTCCTTGCCCTCTTGTATGATTCGCACTCTCATCGATTCGCCGGGTAAGACCACAGACTTCACCGCATTAGCCAGCTCGTTTATATTGAGGACCACCACCCCCTGCAACTCGGCTACCCGGTTGAGATTGTAATCGTTAGTTATGATGGGACAACGAAGCTTTTTAGCCAGCTTAACCAGCTTATCGTCAACCTCGTGGTATTCCTCTATGTCCATATCGGTGACGCGGATAGGGACTATCGACTCCTTCTGCAACTTGTTGAGCATCTCCAGACCTCGACGGCCACGATTGCGGCGCAGAGCATCAGGTGAGTCGGCGATGTGTTGAAGCTCGTTGAGAACGAAACGGGGGATCAACATCGCCCCGCTTATGAAACCGGTCTGGCTGATGTCGGCGATACGCCCGTCGATGATGACGCTGGTATCCAGAAGGACACTACTATTTCCATACAAAAAGCTATCTCTGGACATTCGCGTGCCGATGAGGGCGAACAGATCGTTTTGGCGCATAACCATCACCGCGATGCCCATATAGCTGAAAATAACGGTGAAGACAAAAGGCAGAATTTTACCAAAAGGTTCCGGTAAGAGAGATAAGGGCAAAGCAAGAAGGGCGGCGATGACTAACCCGATGGCTAAACCGATGATACCAGCAAACAATTGTTGGGCGGGCAACCGACGCATTTTGCGACGGAGCCAGTAGAATGGCTTGATGGTCACCCAGGGAGTAAGCAGCAAACCCAAGGCTGCGCCAGCTAAAGAAAGGACGAGGATGTAACGAACGTAGGGTGTATCAGGCCCTTCTGAGAGGATAATGCCTATTTGCCAGCCGGCGATGCCAAGGACTATCATACCAATCAAACGTAACACAAGTTCAAAACTCATCTTCACCTCCCAGACAAAAGAGTTCATATTCGGTTTCCGTACAGCTTCTTAATTTACTACATAAATTCCCTCCTTCTCACCAGGAATTTTTTCCCACTTATATGTAAACCTGCCTGACGAGGGCCAGGGTAAATAGGTAGATAAAATAAGCGTACCGCAAAGTACACTCAAGCCGACCAGGCTCAGAAGCGCTCTTATATCGCTGGAGGCCAACGCTGACACCTCTGTCCCGGCTTCGTCGGCGCTTTCTACTATTATTATACTCGATTTGCACCGAAATAGCAAGACCTCGTGCAAGTTGCAACAAGCAGGTGATTTTTGGTAGGGGCCTGGCCCTCAGGGCCGGGGGATAGCCAGATCGTCGCTGCCCGCCGGAGAAGCTACCAGCCCGGCCCTCAGACGGCCCATTAGCTCCTGGACAATGCTGGCATAGCGCACCTTGTGCCGCACCAAGTTGCTATGGGCCTCCTCACTTACCCAGGGGCCGTAAATTTCTTCCTCCGATTGACCAGGCTCGAACTTGAGATAGCAGGGCGAGCAGAGGCGTACAATCTCCGCCGCCTGGTAGAAGCGATTCACCCCACCCATAGCATTTACAATGTACACGTAAATGTCGAGAGGAATGTTCACCGCCTGGCGAATAGAGGCCAGCATGGGCAGGGTCAGGTCCGACAGAGGGTTGAAGCTGTCCGCTCCTAGCGACTCCAGCAATCTGGCCCCGGCGGCGTTGGCGTGTCCGGCGAAGACCGAGACCTTAAAGATAACGTCCGCCGGGATATAGCCTCTGTCCCTCAACTGGCCCACCAGCCACATGAGGCCCTCATCGACCACCAGGAAACCGCGAAAGCCAGCCTCGATGATCCGTTCGATCTCGGCCAGCAGGTAGAAGAGATTGTCAGAGCCGCGGATACGCATGCCAGAGACCAGGCCCTCGGCAGTGACCGTCTGACGGCCCAGGTTGGGGACTGGTCCCAGGGTAACGATGACTTCAATCCTCTGCTCATGGGCCAGGACAGCGAAGTCCCGTAGCTCCTCCATGGGCAGCAAGGACGAGCCGCCCACCGTAGCGATGATGCGATGGATGGGCACCTCCCGCTTATGAGCCTCGTCTACCAGCGCTTGCAGGCTGGACAGCCGTTCCACCCCGGCGATCTCCAGCCGGTAGTGGCCTCCATCGGGAAAGGTGCGGCCCGAGGTGGGCAGTTCGTAACCGTCTCGGCTGGGGATGCCCAGCTCTTCCATAGCCTGACGTAAGTCGGCCATCTTTAACCTCCAATCTACCTTACCATATTGACAGAAGAAAGACAGTAATGATATAATGAACCCTGAAAGGCCGAATCGTATGAAAATCCAACAAGTCGATGAGATAGTGAAACCAGAAGATATCCTGGAAGAGGTGGATTTCGAGATCGCACCTGACGCTTTTTCCACGTCCCCACGCTGCATTGAGTGTGACGTTGAGATGAAAGCGGTCACTGCCACAAAACATTTCTGGGACGGCAAGATAGTTCTTTCTTACGAAATCTATGAATGTCCAAACTGTGGACGGCGTTTTTTCAATGGCGAACAGGCCAAGAGATACGAGAAAGTCGTCCTTTTGCTGAAAGCCTTGACCGAGGACACCCCTGTTTACCAACGGGAGGTTCACCGCCTCGAAGATGAGTGGGTCATCAGCCTTCCGCTGAACATCGAGGCCGAGAGTCTACGGGCCAGCGTCAAACCGCTCACCAGAGGCAATTTCCTGATCCGTTTACACTCCTAAATTCAAACCACAGAGAACACGGAGTTCCCAGAGGGAAAAACTCTCTTTCTCTGTGCTCTCTGGGGCTAATCTATCTCTGCTCTGCCCTGTAGCGGTCAACGGCTTTGCGTAGCCTATGGATGCCCCGCTCGATCTCCTCCAGAGTGGGATAGGCAAAGCACAGCCGCATCTGGTGACTGGTTTCCTGGTGAACGTCGAAGGCCGAGCCGGGCACAAAAGCCACTCCCTCCTCCAGGGCGATTTCCAGCAGCCGTTCGCTGCTCAGACTGTCCTCCAGGGTGAACCAGATGAAGAATCCGCCGCCGGGATTGGTCCAGCGGGCCTGTAGCGCCGAGAAATGTTTTTCCAGGGCGGCGATCATACGCTCCTTCCTGGCCCGGTAGAGGGCGATCAGGGTCTTGATATGCTTTTCCAGCCGCCCGCTGCAACAGAATTCTGAGGTTAGCTTCTGGCTCAGAGTGCTGGCGCAGGTATCCATCGAGTGTCGGGCCAGCACCATCCTGGCGATGACGCTTTTGGGGGCCGCCACCCAGCCTGTGCGCAGCCCCGGCGAGATAGTTTTGGCGAAGGTGTTGACGTGCAGCACCGTGCCGCTATCGTCCAGGGAAAGCAGCGAAGGAGGAGCAGGCTCCCCGAAGCTCAGGTCGCGGTAGGGGTCGTCTTCCAGAATCAGCAGCCCGTGACGCCTGGCTATCTCCAGCAATCGCTCTCGCCGTTTCAGAGGCATGGTTGTTCCCCCCGGATTCTGGAAGGTGGGAATGACGTAGATCAACTTGGCGGGCCGCCCCGCCCGCTGACACTCTGCGACCCTGTCCTCTACCGCTTCGACAACTATGCCCTCCTCGTCGGCAGGCACGGTCAGGATACGGCCCCCATAGTTGTTGATGGCCGCCAGCCCGTTGCTATAGCTGGGCGATTCCACAATGACCGGATCGTCGGGGTGAACGAACAGTTTACAGACCAGATCGATCCCCTGCATCCCCCCGCTGGTAATGAGGATGTTGTCGAGCCTGAGTGTGACCCCCTGTGCTCTCAACCGTTCTACCAGGAAGGCCCGCAGTTCATCATCTCCCTCGGTGGCAGAGTAATCGAAGAGGTCGGTCCCATAGCGGGCCAGAACCACCTCCCACATCTCCTGCATGGCTTCGACAGGCAACCCTTCGGGAGCAGGACAACCCATAGCTAACGAGATCACGTCCCGCTCCGCCTGAGCCAGGATGCTCAACATGGCATCAATGCGGGACCCTCTGATGTTCGCCCCCCGCCGGGCGTAGAGCCTCTTATCCACGATGTTCTCAGCGATCATAATAACCTCCTCCCAGTGAATAAAACGCTTTCAGTATATCACATCTCCATAACCCTGGCAAATCCCACCAACAGAGACTTTAACTTTAATCGAAAATGTGGTATATTATATATATCCCCCGCTTCCTCGGAAATCTCTGTAATGAAGGTTCAGGGAGAGTGCGCACATGGACGACGATATACATACCTTAGAAGAGCTGGAAAGGAAAAAGGCGGAGACACCCAAGTGGATATGGTTCGTCTTTATCCTGGGTATTATCGCCACTCCGGTAGCTTTCCTGTCGTGGGGGCTGTGGCCGGCGGCCATCGTTTTTCTGATCGCCTTAGCCATCTTATTTCAAAGTACAGCCTTGAAGGGATTCAGACGGATATTTTACCTCACCTTCGTTCTTTTTGCTGTCATGGTCATTGTCATCGTCCCGACACTCAATTGGCTTCTGACCTTTCTGGCCGAAGAAAGGCTTCTGGAAGGTACCAGATTGGAGTTTCTCACCGACAATCCCGGTACATGGGCGTGGCTCATCGGGCTGAGCGTTGGAGGCCTGACCCCTATCATCATCAAAGAAATATATATATTTCTAAATGTGGAACAAATCGTGTCTTTCACCGGCTTCAGCCGTGGAGATGCACGCAGGATACTCTCCAGTATGTGGTTCAACTTCAATCGCCCTTACATACTGATCAAGGATGGCGAGAAGAAAGATATGAGACCCAAAGGTGTTCTGCATTGGATGGGGCCGGGTTTGGCCATCATTACCCCTGGACATGCCGTCGTCTTCGAGCGAGGAGGGGAGTTGACCAGAATCGCCTTCGCGGGCGTGGCCCTGATCGAGGGGTACGAGAGCGCCAGGAAGATTATCGACCTGCACCCCCAGTTCTCCAAACCGGTGGTGGAAAATGTTATAACTCGCGATGGCGTTCTGTTAAGCATCCAGTTGAAGATCTTTTACGAGATTTTGCGCACCGGCCAACCCTCTCTGGCCAATCCCTATCCGGTTGACAGGGAGACGATTTTCAAAGCGGCCTGTGCCGTCGGTGATTGGAAAGGAGCCGCGCCGGCCATTGCCAGCGATATTTTGCGGGATGTCATCGCTGAGCACGACCTGGATGACTTCATACAGTATGGGGTGGAAGCGGACAAGCCCATTTTCCGTAAGGCGCTCAAGGACGAGGTTAGAAAGCGCGTGAACGAGATCACGCTGGGTTATTTCGGAGTCAACATCACCTGGGTGGACATCGGCGAGATCGAAATGCCGGAAGAAGCCAGAGAACGCTTATTGGCGGGCTGGCTGGCCGATCAGGATGCAGAGTTGGCCGAAAAACAGAAACTGGCGGCCATTGTGCGCAGTGAGAGTGAGGCAGAAAGTTTGAGCACCATTGGATTAGCCAGAGCCAAAGCTCAGAGGCAGATGATCCTGGCTATCACCGATGCTTTCCATAGAACCCCTGAGGCAAACGTGCCCTGGACCCTGGTTATGTTGCGTTTTGTAGAAGCTTTAGAGAACATGGCCAAGGATCCTTCCACCAAGTTACTTTTTCCTTACAGTTTGCCCTTTGAAAAGCTGGAGGCTATCAAGAGTGCGCTGGAAAGAGACTCTGGAGAAGGGAGTGCATTGCCCCCGCCGCCCTGAGCTATGGATGGCCTCTCTTAATTACTCAGTGGATATGGGAAGGAGTAGAAAATGGATAGCGTTATACCCTTTCCGAAACGTCAAGAATGGGCTAACGAAATCATTCGCCTGTTGATGCTTGACCCTAAGAAAAGCCCATACCTGATCAAGCTAGTGGAGGAGAGTCGCCAAAACGGTGACTGGGATCAGGCTGCCAAGTATTGTAGACAAAGGCTGAATAATCCGGAGTTGAGCGATGAGGCTGATTATACAAGAGGAGTGGTCTATGTGTATTTAGGGGCTTATTATTATATGCAAGGTAAATTCAAGTTGGAAGAATCTATAGAATGTTATCAACATAGCGAGGACATATTCGAACGTGAAGCCTACGAGCACGGTCAAGGGATCGCTCTGTTGGGTCGGGGTCTGGCCTATCTCGATGATGGTAAAGAGGCACAGGCTCTTAAATTATTTGAACGAAGTTACGAAATATTTACAGAATTAAGTCAAAGGTACGCTGCTACCCGAGATCAAAAGAGAGCAAATCTGAGTGAAAAACTTCGCCGCATGTTGGAACGAATGAGAGATACTATTTTCAGCCCTTCTTCAGTCCATCTCATCCCGCGGGTAGGTGAGGTAATGGCAGGAAAACCGACTCATATAGGTATGGCTAGCGATAGCGATCAAGCCAAGGCCATCGCCGTGAAGTCCGGAGCCACTGAAGTCGTTGTGGACGGCGAGAGGTATAAATTGTTCTCTCCTAAAAATAAAATATCTAAAACTGTGAAATTCAGTCCCGGCGGTGCCTATCGCGCTCTGGATGTGCGGGGAGAGAGCATGATAGAGGCTAATATTGAAAAGGGCGATATTATTTTTGTAGAAGTAGTACCCAGGCCGAAGCAGGGGGATCTCGTCGTGGTACGGATCGACGAGATATATGGGTCCACAACATTGGTAAAAAAATATCGGAGTTATAAAAACCACGTCCGCCTGGAGTCAAAAAACCCCGCCTACCCGACTACTACGCTCACCAAAGGTTCTGACAAGTTCGAAATTTTAGGCAAGGTTGTCGCCATCTTGAAGCGGGCGAATGATGTTTAATCCGATGAAAGAGTAGGAAACGAGCATGGCTACCTGCCTGGTGTGCGAAGCTGAATATATTCCTGGAAGGCCCTGCCCACGGTGCAAAACCGATAACACGCCCTGGGAAGCAGAGCTGGACAGAAAGCCACGAGCTGAAAGGTTCAACGATTTTTTCCTCAACGTCTGGGGGATTTTCGCCTTGCTCATACCTCTGGGCGCTCTATGCGTTTTCGTCGGGTTCTTTCTGTACATCCAGTTGTCAGAGACCCCCTTAGCGGGCAACAGGGCCGAGCTTTTGAGCTATTTTCTGGCTTTCTTCATGCCCTTTATACACACTCTCTATTTTTACGCTGTGCGTTTCTCTTTGTGGGAGTACGAGTGGTTGCGCCAGGTCAGGAAAGGGCGATGGCCGCCTCTGGCCTTGCTGGGCGCGGCGGCCTTCGAGGGCACAATAGTGCTGGCTATCCTGTACGTTTTTCTGAACATTTACTGGGAGACTATTCCGCCGGGGACCGAGTCGTGGTGGGTCGATATCTTGCAGGGAGTTTTTACCCCTCTTCTGCTCAGCCTGGTCATCATCGTCCTTCACCTGGCTGCCCTCCTGATGTGCACGGTGATTTACATCCGCAAGCTCAACCGACGGGTGCCTCAACCTATTTATGTGGATCGGGACCTGCTGGTGGAGGTGGCGCTCGATTCTTTGAAGGAGAAATTCAGGCTAAAAGACCTGAACCTCTTGAAAGTGGCCGAGGTGGATAGAACAGAGGACGGCGGGATCAAAATGACGGTCGAACGCCTGAAAGAAGGTAGTGGTATCCAGGTGCAGGGAAAGTATGCCATGACAGTCGGCTATTCGGGGCAGAAAATCGGAGTACAGGATATCTTGAGGGTGGCCGGTGCGGAGAGGCTACAGGGCGGGGGGTACAAGCTGGATGTTGAACTTTTGAATTTGAAAGAGGAAGAGACAGTGGAGATGAAGGTGGAGAAAAAGTACATCGTGCTGGCTGATAGAAGAGGAAGGCTCATTTCTGTCAAAGAACAACAGAACAGACGATTCTGAAAGGACCGGCGATTACATGGACTCTCCTCAAGTTGTGGTGGTGGGCGCAGCCGGGATGGATACTAAGGGTCGGGCCAAACAGGCTCTCATGCCGGCCACTTCTACCCCTGGTGATATCCGCATCAGCGTGGGCGGGGTGGGACGCAACATCGCCGAGAATCTGGCCCGTCTGGGAGTGAGCACCATTCTGCTGTCCGCGGTGGGCGACGACGAGTCAGGGCGGCACATCCTGGAAGGCGCCACAAAGGCCGGCATCGATACCAGCCAGGTCATCGTCGAAGCTGATACTCGTTCGGCCGCGTATCTGGCCGTCCTGGATGAAACGGGCAACCTGGTGGTCTCCATCGACAGCATGGATATCGTGAAATTCATCACTCCCCGTTACATCTACGACCGGCGACGATTTATCAGAGACGCAGACATGGTGGTCATGGATGCCAACCTTCCTCCCGCCACCATCCGTTCTCTGCTCAAAATGGCTCGCCGATACGAGGTGCCTGTCTGCGCCGATCCCACTTCGGCCTCTTTGGCTGGCCGTCTCAGGAGGCGTCTGGCAGAATTTTACATGGTCACTCCCAACGTGGCCGAGGCCGAAGCGCTATGTGGAGTCCAGATATCGGACCGCACCGAGGCCATCCAGGCGGCCAAGGAGCTGGTGAGCATGGGAGTGGAGATAGCCATCATTACCCTGGCCGAGATGGGAGTGTGCTACGCCACCCCGGAAGGCAGCGGCCACATCTCGGCCATCCGCTGCGAGATCGCCGATCTGACCGGAGCGGGCGACGCTCTGACCGCCGGCGTGGTCTTCGGTCTTCTCAACGATTTTCCCGTTGACGAGGCGGTGCGTCTGGGGGTCTCGACTGCCGCCCTGACCCTGCAATGCAAGGAAACGGTTTGTTCCGACCTGAGCTTAGAGAGACTGTACGATCAACTGGTAATATGAACTGTAGCGCAGGCTTTGTCTGAGAGGCGTAGACTCAGTATCCATAAGTATATTGGGCTGACAGGTTATTGGTGACGTTATAGAGACGGGCTGTGTCTCCCCGATCGTTCCATATCAGGTCCCCGCTCCACAGCAGATCAGTGGGCGGCTGATCGATAGCGTGTGGCCCGCTGGTGACCCTTATCGTCGCTCCTGGCTGAATCACCGTGCCCTGGGGGAAGTAGAAATCCTGCCAGGCGTGGTTGGCCTGGAGCCGCCAGCCCGAAAGGTCCTGAGCGCCCTCTCCCTCGTTGATCAGCAGGACGTATTCCAGGGTGGGGCTGTTGTATATTTTGCTGATAAGCACCCTGGCTTCCTTCCCTGGGGTGACCATCGGAGCAGGAGGTACGGGCGTTTCGTCGCCTGGTGGCTGGATCGGTGTGCCCTTCGGAGTGATTACAGGCGTCTCTTCGGCTGGTGGCCGGGTCGGTGATGGGGTGTGGGCCGCCAGGGTCGCCTGGGCTGCCTGGGTCGCCTCCTGGGCTACCTGCGTCGCCCGCGCCCTGCTCAACCGTTCAAAGGTGTAGGTTTGTCCATCTGTGGTGATGATAATCGTGCCGCTGGTGTCGGTACCGTAAATCCGGCTTCCAAGCTCGGTCAGGACGTCCAGGGTCTCCTGATGGGGCAGACCATAGGGGTTGCCCGTAGCGGCGGTGTAAATAGCCATCTCAGGCCGGATGGCGGCCAGGAGATCAGCCGAAAGAGCCTGGCGGGAGGCGTGATCGCTCACTTTGAGGATGGTAGTGTCCAGGTTTTGAGTATAAGCCATGATGGAAGCGGCGGCCTCCTGTCCGGCGGCGCTGGTGAACAGGAAGGACACCCTGCCATAGACCAGGCGCAGCACCAGAGCGTCTTCCTTAATCTGGCCGGAGATTTGGGCGGGGTGCAGCACGTTAAGGGTCAAATCGCCCTGGGTGATGGCCTGGCCCCGCTGCACTTGATGGACAGGGATACCGGCGCTCTGGATAGCAGCCTGGAACTCGTCGAAGGTGGGATCGGCGCTCTGTCCTCCGTTGACCAATACCTGGCCGATGGGGACGCCCTTCAGCACCTCGCTCAGACCGCCGATGTACTCAGGCAAAGGCAGGGTGCTTACCACACTATCCAGACGTTCCACCCCTGCCCGCTTCAGGTACTCGACCACCCCTGACGAGCGGTCGCCGCCGTCGATCAGCATCGTTCCGCCAGAAGACTGGAGCAGGATAGCGTCCCCCTGTCCGACGTCGATGAAATGCACCTGGAGTTGGTCAAGCGTTTCTGGAGCAGGCGCAGTGGCGGGTGTTGCGGCAGCAGGTGGGGTTTTCATCTCCGCGGTGGGCGTCTCTTCTTCAGTCTCTTCTTCAATGGCTGTCCCTGTGAGCGGGGCCTGCTCCTGGGCTGGCGTTTCCGTAGGGGGCGGCGCTTCCTCCTCTGTGGGCGTTCCCATCGAAATGGCTAGCTCTTCCGTCGGCGTTTCCACGGGGATTGGGCTGCCTGCTTCTTCAGCTATGGGGGTTACTGGCGCAAGCCTGGGTGTTTCTTCGAGCAGGACGCGGGTGGCCGTTAGACTGGGTTGTGCAAAAGGTGTTTCTTCGAGACCTTCTGCGATCTCTACCTCGGCTGCTTCCTCCTCGGTGGGAGTCTCTGCCATCTCGGCTTCTTCCTCCTCCTCGGCGGGGGTCTCGATAGTTACCGGGGCTGGCCCCCCCTTGCCGCCAATGAAGTTGCGGCCCACCAGTCCGCATGGGCAGCAGATCACGATCACTAAGATTAAAGCCACCAGGATAACCAGTAATCGCCTTTCCTCCCAGAGATCGCTGACTCTGTCTCTCCATTCCTCGATCATATCGCTGCTCCTTTCCACTCAGAAGGCTGCCGGGTTCTTAACTATGGGGAACAATCTTCACCAGCGCCATTTCCGCGGCCTTGTCACCTGCTGTTCGGCAGCGGTTATATAAACAGTATAGCAGATTTTTAGGTTGTTGACAACAATCCGCTCCCGGATTTAACTTGCCAAAACAGGCCATTTGTGGTATCATTGATTTAGGGCAGTACGAAGCTTGGCGTGGAGGAGCTTTTGACGACGTGGTTGGTGTTGTGGGGGACGGAGGTTGTTGTATGGGTCCAAATCTTTCGTAATAGTTTTTGGGATTATCACCTTTTCAGGCAAGGAGCGATTCTATCTCCTCTATCTGCCTTTAATCTGTCAATGCGTTGATAAGCAATCAGTGATCTAGCTATTCCTCCTCTCCACTTGTTTTAACGCCACCATCAAGGACACTCTTCACGTCCCCCGTCCCGCAGATTCCCGTATTGCTGTGTCAAAAGAAGAGTCAACGCCGTCTTTCCCAAGCAATCATGCTCAGGGGGCGACGGTCAATCCTGGTTATCCAGCCATCCGATCTCATAAATGAGGAAGCGGGCTGGTAGTAGCCGTTTTGAGTCTCTTCGTCTCTTTCAGGGCTGGTCCTGATTTTTTGTCGTTGGCCGGGCGACGCAGGTAAGCGTTAGAATTATGCGCAGTTTTATTGACAATTGCCGTCAAATCGTGTATAATGACGACGTGAGGCCGGCGATTGTAACGATGCCGAGTGAGGAGAAATAAATGGAGCCGCAGGTTAAAAGAAGACTGGAGAACGAATTGGCAATCGCCCTGGCAGAGGTCGATCAGTTAGATAAAAAGCTGGAATCTAAAGCGGATTATGGGCTGGGTAAGGGTGATCCAAACATTTATGAGTGGGAACTTAATCTTGCCTTGCGCCAGAAAATGGAAGGTAAGATCAGGTCTATAAAGAGTGCCTTGCGAAAAATAGAGAAGGGCACATACGGTCAGTGTGAACGGTGTGGGGAAGCAATTGATCCCGAACGGTTGAAGATATTGCCGCATACCACTTTTTGTGTGCGCTGTGCCCGCTCTATGGATGAAAGGTTGGGCTAGATTTATCGGGTTGATGGAGAAAAGTAGTTTTGTGGGACTGCGCTCGACGATGAAAAGATTGGAGCAATATTTTGTGAGGAGAGGAGAAAGGGTTTATGTCATCAGAGCGGATCGTACTGGATCCGGAACCTTCTACCATAGAACAGAATGATAGCCCTCAAACGTCGCTCAGTAAGGCTGGCGTAGATCACGATTCGCTCGTTTCGGAAGGAGAGCACCCCTCACCGGCGGAGGCCGGTGAGGTCGAGGTGGATCATGATGTGCCCGTGCAAAGTGAGTCTCAGGCTGTTTTTTCCGAGGAGGATTGGACTGAGGTTGATTATGAGCCATCTCTGGAAACCGAGGTAGCCGAAGGACTGTCTCTGGAGGAGGAGGAGGGTCTGCCCGATGAGGAGGCCGAGACAGAAGCCGAGTATGACTCCTTTCTGGAACAGGCTTTGACTGAGGAGTTCGATTATCTGCGGCCCAAGCGAGGAGATATCCGACGAGGGGTGATAATTTCTATAAGCTCTCACGAGGTTATCGTAGACATCGGATTGAAGCGGGAAGGCACCGTGCCCGAGAGCGATCTGGACCGTCTGGGGGAAGAAGCCCTGGCCGAGCTGACGGTGGGGCAGGAAGTGCCTGTGTATGTCCTGAAGCCGGTGGATCGCAGCGGCGAGATGATCGTGTCCTTGCACCGGGCCCGCATGGAACGGGACTGGTTACGCGCCCAGGAGCTTTTAGCCAGCGGTGAAATCTGGGAAGGAGAGGTACAAGGCCACAACAAAGGCGGCCTGGTCATTCCTTTCGGGAAGGTGCGGGGTTTTTTACCGGCCTCACAGGTAAGCGGTTTTCCACGTCGTCCCCCTCGTGAGGAACGGATGACCAAGTTGGCCGAGATGGAGGGCCGAAAGTTACTGCTCAAGGTCATCGAGGTTGACCGTGCCCGACGGCGGTTGATCTTCTCCGAACGGTTGGCCTACCGGGAAAAACGCCGTCGCCAGCGAGAACAACTGTTTGAGGAGTTGCGCGAGGGAGAAGTGCGCCGGGGCGTGGTCAGCAGCCTGTGTCATTTCGGAGCTTTCATCGATCTGGGCGGCGCCGATGGGCTGATACATATCTCGGAGCTATCCTGGGAACGGGTGAACCACCCCCGCGAGCTGCTTCAGGTCGGCGATGAGGTCGAGGTTTACGTCCTGCGCCTTGATCGCGAACGAAGACGTATCGGTCTCAGCATAAAGCGCCTGGAACCAGAACCGTGGAGCACCGTGGAAGAGAGATACTCTGTCGGCCAGTTGGTGGAAGGCACAGTGACCAACGTGACTGATTTTGGGGCTTTTGCCCGCATTGAACCTGGGATCGAAGGTCTGATCCATATCTCGGAACTATCCGATGGACACGTTGACCAGCCGGACGAGGTGGTGCAGGTGGGGGATATCCTGCTGCTGCGGATCATCAAACTGGACAGCGCGCGCCGTCGTCTGGGTCTTAGCTTAAAACGGATCTCGGAAGCGGAACGGGCCAGGTGGCTGGCCGAAATAGGAGAGATAGATGAAGATCGTGTCTCAGCAGAGATAACGGAACTTGAGCCTGTGGGGCTGGAATCTGCGGCGCAGGCAGAAGAAACAGAGATCATGGCGCTTGACGCTGATCGAGAGCAGGAGGTTGGCTGGGAAGAAGATTCCTGGAGAGATTAATTGAAGCGGGGAGAAAGATCATGTTCGAAGTTAAAGATAAGGTGGTCCACCCTCAGCATGGAGCCGGTATTATCGTCGGTTTCAAGGACGAGGTTCTAAAGGGCTTCGGTCGATATTACGTGATCGATCTGGTGGCCTATGAGCGGATAGTGATGATCCCTATTAAGGGGGCAGATGATATCGGACTACGCCAGGTGTCGGCCCCCAATATCCTGCCCCGCGTGTTCAGGACTTTAACGGCTTCCCCGACCCTGTTGCCAGGTAACTATACAGAACGACAGGCCGGCATCGGCGAAAGGTTGAAAACGGGCGATATCATCGAGGTGGCCGGCGTGGTGCGTGACCTGGCCTGGCATGGCCGCATTAAGAAGTTGACCACCGTTGATAGTGGCCTGTTCGATCAGGCCCGCAAGTTTCTAGCCAGCGAATTGGCGTTAGCGAATGACATTGACATCGATGAAGCTATGGGCTGGGTGGATTATACCCTGGATGAATGCTGGGCCCAGGTGTTAGAATAACGGCCCAGGCATGGGGGGGCAAAAAAGCCGCCGCTGGGGGCGGCTTTTTAATTTGTTGCCGAAACTGGCTACTCCGTGTATAATGGGCAGTAAACGAGAGGAGGATTTTGCATAATGAAAATCGTCGATCTGCGCAGTGATACAGTGACCCTTCCTACGCCAGCCATGCGTAAAGCCATGTATAAGGCTGAGGTGGGGGACGACGTCTATGGCGAAGACCCCACCGTCAACCGCCTGGAGGAGATGGCCGCGGCCCGCATGGGCAAGGAGGCGGCTCTCTTCGTGGTCAGCGGCACGATGGCGAACCTGGTTTCTTTGCTGACCCATTGTGGCCGGGGGGAGGAAGTGATCATGGGAGACCAGGCCCATACCTTCCACTACGAGGTAGGCGGTTCGTCCGCTCTGGGTGGGTTGCACGTGCGCACTGTGCCCAACCAGCCCGATGGCTCACTCGACCCTCAAGATGTGAAAGAGGCCATTCGCGGGGATAACGTCCACTACCCTCGCACCCGTCTCATCTGTCTGGAGAACACCCACAATCGTTGTGGGGGAGCCGCTCTTGCCCCGCAGCAGATGGACGCCATCAGCGACATAGCCGCCCAACACAGCCTGGCCGTGTACCTGGACGGGGCGCGTATCTTTAACGCCGCTATTTTCCTGGGCCTTGACCCCCAGGAGTTGACCGGCAGCGTCAACACGGTCAGTTTTTGTTTCTCCAAGGGGCTGTCCGCGCCGGTAGGCTCAGTCATCTGCGGGGAGCGAGATTTTATAAGGGAAGCCCGTCGTTACCGCAAGATAGTGGGCGGAGGCATGCGTCAGGCCGGCGTGCTGGCGGCCGCCGCCATCGTCGCTCTGGAGCAGATGGTTGACCGCTTGGCCGATGACCATCGTAACACCCGTCGCCTGGCCGAAGGGATAGAGCAGATAGCTGGTCTGCGAGTCGATCTGGACCGGGTGCAGACCAATATCCTCGTCTTTGAGATGACCGACCAGCGGATGACCCCCGACCAATTCGTCGCCCGGCTGGACGAAGAAGGGATCAAGCTGCTCAGCAGAGGAGGAGGTTTTTTCCGGGCGGTGACTCACTACGGCATTGAGGAGGAGGATATTGACCTGACTCTGGCCGTGATGCGGAGGGTGATGGGAGCGCGGGGGTGAGCACCAGGCGCAGTCGCAGGGGCAAACGATCGGGCCTCGATCCTTATTTTGCTTTTCTCATCTTTGTGGCTTTTGGGCTGGGAACCTGGCGGGTGGAGGCCGAGATCCGCCTGACGGTCCTGTGGGTGATCCTTTTAGTGCTGGTCTTGATCTACGCCGGCACAAAACCCGTCAGGTTCGACTATTCCCTGCGCGAGTTGGGACGGGGGGCGGTCATCGGTCTTATTATCTCGTTGCCCTTTTTCTTCCTGGCTCGCGGGGTGCTCAGCGTCACCGCCGCTCGTCTGTTCCCTATGCCCAGTCTGGCGGCCCTGTTCCGCGCTCTGGTTTTGCTGGCCGCGCCGGTGGAGGAATTGTTTTTCCGGGGCGTCTTGCAGCAAGAACGGGGTATTATTCACGCTACGCTGCTATACGGTCTGGGGGGGGCGGTGTTCTTTCTCCCTGAAGCCGGTCTGGGCGGCCCCCTGGCCCTGCTCGTTGTGGTCGCAGCCATGGTGCTGTTGGGCTTCATCTATGGATACGTCTACAACCGCTACGGCCTGAGCGCCGCTATAGCCTGTCACGCGGTGGTGAACGTCGTTTTGCTGTTTGCGCCCGCTCTGCTGAATCAACTGATTTGACTAAAATGGCGTTCTGTGATATGATAATACCCAGATGGAGGCGTGGTGTAGTGGTTTAACATGCCGGCCTGTCAAGCCGGAGATCGCGGGTTCGAATCCCGTCGCTTCCGCTCCAGGTATAATGTTTTGCCAGCCTCACACAACTGTGTGAGGCTGGTTGCATTTCGGCATCCTGATCTCCGCTTGACAACGAGAGTCACGGATGATAGAATGGGAGCAGTCGTGAGGAAGCGAGCTTTGCGCCTAACTCGAAGGGGTAGAGTTTTCGCCCACAGGAAAGGAGGATAGAGGTGAAAACAATTCTGTGCTACGGTGATTCTAACACCTGGGGCTACAATCCCGCCAGCGGGGAACGCTTCTCCAGAGATGAGAGGTGGCCCGGCGTGCTAAGGCAAGAACTGGGAGAAGGGTACGAAATCATCGAAGAAGGGTTGTGCGGGAGAACCACCGTCTGGGAGGATCCGATTGAAGGTTACAAGAGCGGTAAGCAATACCTGCCCCCCTGCCTGGAGACTCATAAGCCCCTTGACCTGGTAGTGATAATGCTGGGGACCAACGATTTGAAGAGACGTTTTTCCCTCTCTGCCCTCGATATCGCCAACGGGGCCGGAGTGCTGATAGACATCGTCCACAAGAGCGGCGCGGGGCCTGACGAAGAGGGGCCGCCAGTCCTGCTCCTGGCTCCGCCCCCGATAGCGCGGCTGGCCGGCACCGAGTTCGGAGAGATGTTCGAACAAGAGGCTGAACCCAGGTCAAGAAAATTTTCCGAGCACTACCAGCGCGTCGCCGAGGAATACGGCTGTGAGTTCCTGGATACCTCGGAGGTGGTCGTGTCCAGCGATATCGATGCCATTCACTTTGAGGTAGGCGAACACCAGAAGCTGGGCCGGGCCGTCGCTGCTGCGGTGAAGAAAATCCTCAATCCCTTTAGAGGTCATGCGGGCCAGCAAGGGGATTTCAGTTAAGGGAGAGAGCTAAATGGTTGAGCCAGTGAAGGAACGAGTACAGGAGAAAAAAGTCAAAGAGCAGACGGGGGCTGACCTGGAACTGGCTGTGGAGGTGGCCGAGATCTTCCCTCCGCAGGGTCAGTGGACGGAGAATGATTATTTCGCCCTGCCCGATACCAACCGCTTTGTAGAGCTTTCGGAAGGAAGGTTGATCATGCCCCCACATCCCACGTATTCACACCAGTTTGCGCTGTTGGAACTCAGCGTAATCTTGCGAGAATTTGTAAATAAACATAACCTGGGAACGGTGTGCCTCGCTCCTCTGCCGGTGCGACTCTGGCCGGATAAGATTCGCGAGCCGGATATATTATACCTTTCCCATCAACATGCTGATCGCATCGGAGAGCAGTATTGCGGCCCGCCCGACCTGGCGGTGGAAATCACCTCTCCCAGCACGGGGCTTACCGACCGCCGGGATAAGTTCAGGGAATATGCCCAGGCCGGGGTGCAGGAATACTGGCTCGTTGATCCGGAAGACAGGACGGTGGAGGTCTTTACTCTCCAGGAAGGGGCATACAAACTTTCGGGCCAATGGAGCCCGGGGGAGGTGGCAACAAGCGCGCTCCTGGCCGGATTAGAGGTGGAAGTGGATAAGATTTTGGTCACTTAGTTTGATTATGGAAGACCTACGCCGTTTAGAGGAACTGGAAGATGCGCTGGCTGCCGTTGAAGCGCTGGAGGCGTACCGGGCCGGGGAAACCATACCCTGGGAGAAAGTGAAAGCAGAGTTGCAAATCGATCAAGAGGATACGCAACATGGATATAAATGATCTCCGGCGGTTGTGTGAGGAACATGAAGAAGAATCTCTTACGCTTGAATTCAAACCATGTAATGAGTTGAAGCCTGGAACCTTGATGCGGAATAAAAAAGGCGAGGAAATTACCAGAACAAGAGACGAGGTTCTGGACGAACTTACCAAAGACGTATCATCTTTCCTGAACTCGGCTGGAGGGACCATCATCTATGGTATTCGAGAAAAGGATAGCCGCGCCGATTGCCTGGACGAGCAAAATGCCTTCAAGCCACATCATGGGCACAATATAGATTCCGAAAGAGTGCTTGAATGGTTGCGTGCACGTGCACATATACAACCGCCCCCAACAGTAGATGTCTACCGAGTATTTCAAGAACCTGGTGACTCTCAATCTTCCTGGTATCTCGTAATCGAGATACCACAGGGGTTGCAAGCATATATGGCGAGAGATCATAGATTCTATAAGCGGGTAGGAAATATACCTAAGCCGATGGAGCAGTACGAAGTTGTCGATGTGATGAATCGAACGCGAGGAGCAGCCCTTGATCTTCGTATCAAAATACAAAATCATCAGTCCTACAAGCACTGGGATACATTGACACTCGAAGTTGCCGTCACCAGTACTAACTTCATCGCTTCTGAGTATGGTGCCCTGAAGTTGACACTGGCACAACCGATTAGGTTCGTTAGATCAAGCTTGCTCTCCCCCTCGAATTTTAATTCATCGACGGGTCTGTCTCTCGAGGGGTATGATGAAATAGCTCGCGCTGAGTCGTACATGATGCGTTGGGGGGCCAATGCTGGAGTCGTTGTCTTTCCCGAGGACTGGTTTGACTTTTTGGGTAATAATCATATTCTTATCGAGGTACCGGGTCTTGCACGTCTTCTTAGCCCTATTTACTTGATTAAAGCAGAACTATTTACAACGAGCAGAGTCAGTAAGAAGCTTCTATATACTATTCAGCAAAAATCACTCAAGAGAGAGTTTGAAATACACGAGGTCAACATCTCGAATCGAACTGATATCATACAATTATTTTGGACAACTTATCGTAAAGGACAAAAGTTTCTCCGCAGATTAAAGGCAGAGGCCAGGCTGAAATAGAAATTTTTACAAACACGAAGGAGATAACAAAAATGAACTCACGAGAACGCGTGGCTGTGACCCTCAATCACCAGGAACCTGACCGCGTGCCCTTAGACCTGGGCGGCAGCGCTACCACCGGGATGCAGGTCAGGTCTATCTACCTGCTGCGCCAGGCATTGGGGCTGGACGAGCCTGGCACCCCGGTTAAAGTGGTAGAGCCTTACCAGATGTTAGGGGAGATCAAGCCCGACCTGATGGACGCCCTGGGGATTGACGTTGCCCCTCTGGAGGGGAGCAAAGGGTTTTTTGGATTCAAAAACGAGGGGTGGAAGCCCTGGACCCTGTTCGACGGCACGCCGGTGCTCGTTCCGGCCGGCTTCAACACCGACCCTGAACCTAACGGGGATATCTTGCTGTACCCGGAGGGCGATAAGTCTGTGCCCCCCAGCGGTCGGATGCCGAAGGGCGGTTTCTATTTTGACTCCCTCATTCGTCAGCCGCCCATCGACGACGACAACCTGAACGTCGAGGATAACCTGGAAGAGTTTGGCCCCATCTCCGACGAAGAGTTGGAGCACTTCCGCCGCGAGGCCGAGCGACTTTACGCCGAAACCGATAAGGCCATCCTGGCTAACTTTGGGGGCACGGGCTTTGGCGATATCGCCCTGGTACCCGCTCCCTGGCTAAAGCACCCCAAAGGCATCCGCGACGTGGAAGAGTGGTACATCAGTACCGTCACCCGCCGCCATTACATCTACCAGGTCTTTGAGCGCCAGTGCGAAATCGGCCTGGCGAACCTGGAGAAGATATATCAGGTGGTCGGCGACAAGGTGTCAGCCGTGTTCGTGACCGGCACCGATTTTGGGATGCAAACAGGCTCTTTTATCTCCCCCAGGGCCTACCGTGATTTGTATAAGCCCTTCCACAAGGCGGTCAACGATTGGATCCACGAAAATACTCCCTGGAAGACGTTCATACACACGTGCGGCTCGGTTATGAATCTAATGGAGGACTTCATCGAGGCCGGCTTCGACATTCTGAACCCGGTGCAGTGTTCGGCGGCCAACATGGCCCCACGCCAACTCAAGGAGAAATTCGGCGCTCGCATCGCCTTCTGGGGCGGGGGGGTTGATACTCAGCGCACGCTGCCCTTTGGCACGGCGGACGAAGTGCGCCAGGAAGTCCGCGAGCGAATCGAATTTTTCGCTCCCGGCGGAGGATTCGTTTTCAACCCCATCCACAACGTTCAGGGCGGGGTGCCGGTCGAAAACCTGCTGGCCCTGTACGAAGCAGTGAAGGAGTACGGTCACTATCCCCTTAAATGAACCGCACGCTCTCCTCCAGATAAGGGAGCGCCACACGCAATGCAGAGTTCAACATCTGGTCTGTTTTCGTGGCCGCAATGGGGACAGGTCCGAGACCGGGCCGGAGGGGGCTGGACCGGGGCCACCCGAGATTGTTCTGGTGGGGCGGTGGAGACATAAGTACTATTAGCCACAATGCACAAAAACCCTTCAGTCTCACAGCACGCATTATACTCGACAATGCACAAGCACGCAAGAGGGAGTGACTCCCGCGAAGAGCCCCTAACCGTGGCCTCCCGAAGCGGTAAAGGATTTACAGTACTTACGCAGTTCGTTAGGAGGTAGATCAGAGTGGACGAAGGACACCGAAGAGAGTATACTACGGTTGAATAAAATCAAACTCTCTGCAGGAGGTCCCGCGGGGCGCCCTGACTCTATCCTACCACACAAGACTTATTTCGACAAGTTTTAGCCGCTCTTGCCTGGCTGGGCGTGCTGAACGCGATGGGCAGTCCTACCCAGTTCGAGGTGATGGCCCTGTACATTGCAGGATCGATCCTCCTTCAAGAGCGCCAAACACCCTGGTTGATCGCCTAATTTCTACCTGGGCGGTGTCATGATGCCTTGAATCGGCTGCTACGGGTCGCGTCTTGGTCAACCCGAGTTCTGATGCGTTTGCTGATTGCCTACGCCAAGCGCCAGAGAGAAACTGGCTACCTGAGTCTAGATGGCGTAGTGATTCCCAAGCCCTTCGCCAAGCATTCCCTGGATGGGCTGGACTTTTTCTCCCATAAAGGGGACAAAGTCCGAAGTTTGCACATTGTACTGAACTTGTCACATGCACTTTTAATCAAGCTCCGCTGACAAGAAAGGTGCTGAAACAGTGGGCCTCAAAGAATGGGCATCAGCTACTAGATATCCCAATGCCATCCCTAACAAGAAGCCTTCTTGATAACACTTTTTCAACTGGTCGGACGAGACTTTCAGCTTTGCCTTCTGGTCTAGTGCCATTCTAAAACCCATTAGCGCCAAAACGTTACGAGTAAATGCCAATCGCGTTGACACCTCTTCAAAGTCGGTGGGGTTTTTAATGTCAAAGCCACTCCACTGTAGATAGTGAGAGAGTCCAAATAAAATCACAATTGATATTGAATTGGCTCGGGAAACATCATTGACGGACAGACCGAGCTGCCTGGCGGTTTCGTAGGATGAGGGCATAGGTTCGATGTTTGCCAAGTCGTGAAAATACATGTGAGCAGCTCTCTGAGCAATCTCCTGCCATTCAGGATGCTCCTGAATAAAAGTATCAGCCAACTTCTGGAAGGTATCTATATTTGTGGATACCTGGTCTAAAAGTCGACAAAGATCAATATCACGTCCATCTTTCGATCTACCCGGTGTCAGGGACATTTGCTATTTGTCCTCCAGTTGTCATTGTTCGAGCTTATCATAAGGGATAATATGGGCCACATGGCTATGACCATTGTTTTGGTTTCGAAGTTAAATTGCCTGCATCCAGAAGCCCCTAAGCACTTTACCAAAAGTTCTTTACACATTTAGGCCAGTCGTCTGAAGGACAGCCGCCGGGGTGATGCTGTCCAGATATCGCTGTACCGCTTTGCGCAAAGCCGCCAAAGCGGGATAGCAATGGTTAGCCATGACCTTATTCTTCATCACACCGCGGCTATACCGGCTTGGAGTTGGCTATGGAAGCTACCAGCCTTTTCTGGCTCCCTTTCTACAACACCGTCCAATGTAGCTCGACCCTGACTCCCTACCAGCCCCGGCTGGTTTTGTTCAATCCTAAGCTGGTCTCCAAGTTCAAGAAGAGCCTCGACCTGCGCCAGGAAAAGACCGATGAGCGGGACGCTCGGGCTGTCGCCGAGTGGCTTCGCTTTGGTCGTCGAAAGGGGGAACACAATGGCAAAGCGACGAAAGTTCAAACCTGATTTCAAAGCACGGGTAGTGCTCGAAGAACTGAGCGGTGTCAAGAGCGCCGCTGAGATTTGTCGAGAGCATCAGCTTCACCACC
>DAOULT010000053.1:0-36356 GCA_034417895.1 Anaerolineae bacterium
GGGGCAATACACCAGGGCCAGGTCTCTATCCTCGGTGGCCTTCAGACCGCAGGACACGCCCGCCGCCCGAAAACCAGGCACAGACGTGATGCTGCCTTTCTCTAAAATTGAAATTTCCATAGCGTTCGTACCTCCCCATGCGGCGCGTTACTTTTCGGAAAGTATAACACACCTTACGAAAGAAAACAAAATATCCCAGACGCCTGGCGCTCTTCCAGCCCACACGGGTTGGGCCGTCCCCTGACCTCCGTGCAGGAAATCCGTGTCTGCTCGTTCATAAAAATCTGTATTTTGCGGGAAAGGGGCAGTTGGGGTATAATGGTGTAGAATCCGAAAGCGCATTATGCAGTTTGAAGGGGAGCGGAGTTATGTTGGAGGAAAATACTCTCTTTTACGGCGATAACCTGGAGATACTGCGGGCCTATATCCCTGACGAGTCGGTGGACCTCATCTATCTCGACCCGCCCTTCAACTCCAACCGCAGCTATAACGTCATCTTCAAGGAGACGAGCGGGGTGGAATCTGAGGCCCAGATAGAAGCCTTCGAGGATACCTGGCGCTGGACAAGAACGACCGAGAACCTGCTGGCCGACCTGGTGGAGTGCGCGCCCGACCAGGTGGTGATGACTATTTTGGGCTTCGTGGACTTTCTGGGCCGCAACGACCTGACCGCCTACCTGGTGATGATGGCTCCCAGGTTGGTTGAACTGCACCGCGTCCTCAAGCCCACTGGCTCGCTCTATCTCCACTGCGACCCGACCACCAGCCATTACCTTAAGGTGCTGCTTGATGCTATCTTTGATCCGCGCAATTTCAAGAACGAGATTACCTGGAAGAGAACGTCGGCCCATAGTTCAGCTAAAAGATGTGGCCCTATACATGATACTATATTTTACTACTCTAAATCTGATGAATATACATGGAATCCACAATATACGCCTTATGATGAAGGATATATCAAGACGTTCTATCGTCATGTTGATCCAGATGGTCGTCGTTACAGGGTGAGTGATTTGACTGCGGCTGGTATAAGGAGAGGGTCGTCAGGTCGGCCCTGGCGAGGTATTGATCCGACAGCTAAAGGAGTTCATTGGAAGTTCACTGTAGAGAAACTCGAGGAGTTGGATAAAGAGGGACGTATTTACTGGCCTGCAAAGGGGAAAATGCCGGGGTATAAGCGTTATTTGGATGAAATGCCAGGTGTCCCTCTCCAAGACATCTGGACAGATATAAACCCTATAGGGGCGCGAGCTAAAGAGCGCCTGGGCTACCCCACGCAAAAGCCTCTTGCCCTTTTGGAGCGCATTGTTAAGGCTTCTTCTTCCAACGAGGGCGATTGGGTGCTCGATCCATTTTGTGGCTGCGGCACGGCCATAGACGCGGCGCATGGTTTGGGGCGGCGCTGGATCGGGATAGACATCACCCACCTGGCCGTTTCCCTGATGAAATACCGCCTGAAGGACCGCCATGGGTTGGAGGCTGGCAAGGATTACGACGTTATCGGCGAGCCGATGGACCTGGCCGGGGCGCAGGCTTTGGCTCAACAGGATCGCTTTCAGTTCGAGTGGTGGGCGCTTTCCCTCATCAAAGCCCGGCCCTACGGCGGTAAGAAGAGGGGGGCTGATACGGGCATCGACGGCGTGATCTACTTCATCGACGAACGTAAAGGTAAACCCAAAAAGACGGTGGTGCAGGTCAAAAGCGGCAAGGTGGGGGTGCGTGATGTGCGGGACCTGGCCCACGTCGTCGAGCGGGAAAAGGCGGCGCTGGGGGTGTTCGTTACTCTAGAGGAGCCGACTGGCCCGATGCTTACCGAGGCTCTGGGACGGGGCTTTTACCACTCGCCTGGGTGGGGCAGGAATTATCCCCGCTTGCAGGTTGTCACCGTCGATGCTCTTCTGTGGGGCGAGCAGATAGAGCATCCTCCTTTCAACATCAACTTCAAAGAGGCGCAGAGGGCGAAGGGAGAAGAAGGCCATACTTTGCCTATGGCAATGTAAAGTGTCTGTCCCACGCGTTGAGAAAGCTATGGAGAAAACAATGTCAGGGTCGCAGCCCGTCAGAATCGTCCTCTTGCCCATTTCTCTCATCTGCTTCCTCTTGCTTCTGGCGGCCTGTGGAGACGGGAAAGACCCAAACGGGGCCATTGCTCCTCTGACCACTCTCTCCCCGCCGGCGACGGCCACCCCTCAAACCATCGTGTCTTCTTCCTCACCTGCCGCCGGCCTGATCGCATTCCAGGCTTTCCGCCAGGGAGCCGAGGCCGTCTATCTCATGGAGAGCGACGGATCGGATCAGGTGAGATTGGCCGCCGGCTCCGATCCGGCCTGGTCTCCCGACGGTCGCCGCCTGGCCCTGAGCCTCATCCACGAGGACAGGGACACCATTTACATCGTGGAGCCGGGCAACCCCGACCTGGTGGAACTGACCAGCGGCTTTTCGCCCGCCTGGTCGCCCGATGGGACGCGCCTGGCCTTCTCCGATCTGCGGGGCAACAACTTTGACCTTTACGTCATCGGGGTGGATGGCGCGGGAGAGATACGCCTGACGGACGATCTGGCCGGCGACTTCGATCCGGCCTGGTCGCCCGCTGGAGAACGCCTCGTCTTCGAGAGGGAAGGCCGCCTGTACACCGTCCGCTCTGACGGCCAGGACGAAGCGCCCCTGACCGACGGCTCCACTTTCGACTATACTCCGGCCTGGTCTCCTGACGGGCGATTCATCGCTTTCTCCTCCAGAATAGAGGATACCGATGGCGACGGCACCCTGGACTACGAAGACGATAGCCACCTCTTCGTCGTAAACGCCGACGGCAGCCAGCGGACTCGCTTGAGCTTCATGGCCTCTGCGCCCGGAAAAGCCACCTGGAGTCAAGAGCCTGCCTGGGCACCTGATGGCTCGCGGCTGGCCTTTCAATCTAACAGCGATGGCGATTGGGACATCTACGTCGTGAAAGCTGATGGCTCAGAAGTGGTGAATCTGACCGACGACGCGCCGGGCAGCCTGGACTATAGCCCGGCCTGGCAGCCGGTACAATAGAGGCGCCTGGCACTTTGGAAGTTGCTACGAAAAACGATTAACAACGAACAGCAGAATTTAACGAACTGAACCGTTTTTCACACGCTTGGATGAAACCTATAGACGCAATGAGCAACCACAGTCTTGAGGGGAGATACTATTATTGATAGCACTGCCAGCGTTCGTTCAATTCTCACGTTCGTTGTTGATCCTTCGGTTTCATAATAGTGCCAGGCACCTTATAGTAGAAGAGGAAAAATGGTCGAGGAAAGCTGGAGAAAATATCTGACCGATTATAACGAGGGGTTGGGCCTGGTCTACGAGCGTTTTGTGCTCAACGATTACCTGGAAAGCATCCTGGCCGCCCATTCGGTGCGCACCGTGCTGGAAGCGCCTCTCTACGGCATGGCCGGGGTGTCGGGCATCAACAGCGTACTTCTGGCCCAGGCTGGCTGCCAGGTAACTCTGGTGGACGTGAATGCCGAGCGCCTGGCCGGGGTGGAGCGCATCTGGGGCGAGTTGGGGCTGACGGCCCGCTTCGTGCACCATCAAGACCTGACCGCCCTGCCCTTCCCCGACTGCGCCTTCGACCTGGTCTGGGAGTGGGCCGCCCTGTGGTATCTGCCCGACGCCGGGGCTACCCTGCGGGAGATGGCGCGGGTGTCCTCTGGCCTGATCTTTGTAGCCATGCCCAACCGCATCCAGGTCGGTTACCTGATGCGCAAATATCTCGTAGACCGCGATTTTTTCCGCACCGTTGACGAGCGTTGGGCGGATATGGGGCGCATAAAAAAACAGTTGAGCCAGGAAGGAGTCCAGATCATCGACGAAGGGGTGCTGGACGTGCCTCCCTGGCCGGATACGGTCATGCCTGCCGCCGAGTTCCTCAAACGTCTGGGCATCAAATCCAAGAAGCTGGAAGGCCAGTTCACGGGCGAGAGCTGGCAATGGAGCACGATGGATTATTATCTGGGGAAAAAACCCGGCTTGAGAGATAAGGTGCGGCGTTACGCCTTCCTCGACCGGGCGCCGCTGCCCTGGTGGATCAAGGTCATCTGGGCGCACCATCGGTACGTCCTGGGGGTTAGAAGCTGAACGCTTCTCTACCCGACTTTACCAGCTCATAGCCCCTGCCTCTCTCCATGTTAGACGCCAGACAGCAGCCCGTGTACTGGACAAAGTCGCCGTCGTCAAGTCCCACCTGACGCAGACGACCCTTGCGCACCCAAAAGTCGATCATGCCCTTCAGGACGCTGCTTTGTACGTCCAGCCGGGCTGCCATCTCGTTCAGGGTGAGCACATCATCAATCTCCTCGAACTCCTTCAAAACCTGCCTTAACATCCACAAGCCCTCCTCGCATTTGAGATTTGCCCATAGCATACTAATCAAATGTGGAGGAATTATGGACGAGGGCGACAGAGATTGTGGAGGTTCAGGGCCAGGTGGCAGCCCGATTAGAGACCCTTCGGGTTTCCAAAACCCCAAGGGTCTTATGGAACGTCAGGCCGGCTTCCGAAAGTTGAGGGTATAGAGCCACCAGTTGCCGTGGCGCTCATCCAGCTTAAAGCCGGCCTCCTGCGCCCAACGGATGGTGGTTCGCGCCAGGGGATAGTCGGGATCCAGGAACTCTTCGGTGATGGACAGCACCCCGCCCGGCTTGAGCACGCGGCGCAGTTCGGCCAGGGCCAGGCGTCGGTCCGGGATTTCGGGCAAAACCGTCACCAGAAAGGCCCGATCCACGCTCTCCGCCTCCAGGGGCAGGTCGTAGGCGCTGGCGACGTGCGTTTCCACGTTGGTCAGGCCCGCCTCCCGCACTTTTCGCTCCACGACGGCGATCATTTTGGGCTGGATGTCCACCGCCACCAGGCGCCCGCCCGGTTGCGTCCGCCGCGCCGCCTGGAGAGTAAAGGTCCCCGGCCCCGGCCCCAGTTCCAGCACCCGCTCGCCGGGCTGGATGCCTATGCGGTCTAGAATGGGGCGCATGTAACGGCGACGGAGGGGGTTGTCCGCCAGCCAGGCCAGGGCGTAGGGGCAAGGTTCGCCGCCGTGCAGTTTGGCTACGATGCGCACGATCACCAGCCAGAAAAAGACCAGGCCGCCCACCAGGATCAGGATTACCACTATGGCCTTGCCCCACAAAGATTTTTCTTTCATGTTGATTGTGTCCCTTCAGCGAGAGACCCTTCGGGTTTCCAAAACCCCAAGGGTCTTATAGGCCGGGGTCTTACAGCCTGATCGTCTCCATCACGTCCAGTACCTGCAACTTCGTGTCCGGGGCCAGGTGAGCCAGCTTGCGGGCGAAGACATCCAGGTCGGCGGGAGGCAGGGCGCCGAAAGCTCTGTAGTGGTGGGGAATGACCACCGGCGCGCCGAGGGCGACCGCGTATTCGGCAGATCGCTCCTCCCTTCCAGGCTCTACACTGACCAGGGCCGCGTCAGGGGCGAACTGCGCCCCCATGGCTTTAACATTTACCTTCTCCGCCTCTTTTTCCCCCTCGGAAACAAAGTGTAGCACCCGCAGGCCATCCGCCTCCAGGCCAAAGCTGGTCAACGGCAGATAAAGTATCTCATCGGCTATTCGGCGGCAGGCTTGAAGGAAATCGAGGGTCTTTTTCGCGCCGAACTCCTCAAGCATATCGTAGAGCGAGGTCTGCATCGGCGGGGAGCGAAAGGCGAAAAAACGCAGCCCGTTCAGCTCGATTTGCTCACCCCAGGCCAGGGATAGGAGGTGATGCTGCGTGGCGGGAACCAGTTCCCGCAGAGCACGGCACAGTCGAGGGATCGCCACGACCTGGGCCGGCGACTGACTGCGTATCAGGTCGGGCACGTCGGCAAAGTGATCCAGGTGACCGTGCGAGACGCAGATCACGTCGGACGGGGGGAGCGGGGGCAACTCCCGTTCCCTGTACCAGTCGAGGAACGGATCAAACAGGATTCGGACTTGGTGGCAGGTGGTCACCTGAAAGCAAGAACGACCCAGCCAGGTTAATTCCATAAGATAAACACCTCCTTGGGCGGACCAACAATGTGGAGAAATTATGGACGAGGGTGGCAGAGATTGTGAAGATTCAGTTAACACCCTATCCTACTTTCGTCCGATGTCGAGGTCCATGGGGCCTATGGGGGTGTCCAGGGGGCGGCTACGGACCGACTTGAACCCCACGCGCAGCATGGAATCGGCTATAAAGCCCTGATCGAACCCCATGTCCTGGCCCATCAGCGCCGTTGGTAGCCAGCTCAGCACCATGATTTCGGGCTTCGTCCGCTCGTGAGTGAGGCCGTCGGAAAAACTGACGAACACGCCGCCCGGATTGAGGGCCTCGTAGATCTTCTTTATAACGGCATCCATATTTTGGGCAAAGTAGAGCGTGGCGCTGGCCCAGATCAGGTCGTAGCCCTCTCCGATGGGATGGTGGTTATAGTCGCCGCCCAGCACCTCCATCCGATCTTCCATCCCATACTCCTTGATGAAGGTCTCAGTTACCGTCACCACTGACGGCAGGTCGAAGATAACCCCCCTTATGCTCGGATGGGCAGCCACAATGGCCATCCCGATGAGACCCGGGCCGCCGCCCAGATCAAGCATCTTCCTGAACGACGGGAACTCCGGCAGGGCCGAGACGATCTCAACCGCCTGTTGCGCCGCGCCGGCCCGCTCGTAGCCGACCATGGTGTCTAAAGAATGTGCTCCCCCATCTCCGCTGCCTGTATCAGTTTCCGGCGGAAGCGACGGTGGGCCTTCCTGAACCAGCCTGGACAGATCGTCGAGGCCCCTGAGCGAAAGCTGCGCCGAGGCAGCTAACATCCGACCCAGGTACGTGGGAGAGCTTTCCACCAAAAAAGTCTGGGCCAGGGGAGTATTCCGGTACAGACCATTCTTTTTCAGCACCAGGTCGCAGGCGGCCAGGCCGTCCAGGAGCAGCCTGGTATTCTCCGCATGGGCGCCAATAGCCTGGGCCACGGCCTCCGCCGACCCTGGCGCGGACAACTGGTTGAAAACCTTCAACTCGATGCCGGCCAGGAGCAACTTCGAGCGGAGCGGGGCAATGATCATCTCATAAAGGTCATCGAAACTGATATCCAATTGCGGCAGCTTTTTCACCACGCTTTTCTCCCCCTTTAATAATCGCTATGCCTCATCTAGCTGCACCAGCACGTAGCTCTTGCCCCTCTCCCCGTTGGAGGCCAGAGGGCAGCCCGCGCAGCGAGCACAATCGCCGCCATCGGGTCCCATCTGACGCAGGCGACCCTTGCGCACCCAAAACTCGATCATGCCCTCCAGGGCGCTACGTTCTACGCTCAAGCGGCCTGCCATCTCGTCCAGACTGAGCGCCCCATCACTCTTCTCGAACTCGTCCAAAACCTGCTTTAACATCCTCTAACCTCTAACCTCCAAACCCTAACAGCATACCACCCTGATAGACGACCACCGACATCACCCAGGCGACAACCAGCATGTAGGTGGCGGAAAACAGCATCCATTTAAGGCCGTACTCGTGTCGGATAGCAGCGATGGTCGCCACGCAGGGAGTATAGAGCAGCACAAATACCATGAAAGCCACCGCCGCAAGCGGAGTGAAGGCCCCTTGCAGGGTGGCGATCAGCCCGGCCTCCTGCTCCTCTTCTGCCTGGCCCATCAGGTCGAGGCCGGGGATGATGCTGACAGTCATCTTGACGGTGTTCACCGTAGCCCTGATGAAGCTGGTTACGATCTGGCCCACATCCTCAAAGAAGGTCGGAGCCGCTCCCTCTTCCTCGTCCTCGGTGGTTTCCTCCTCGCTGACAGCGTAGATCTCGCTCATCGTACCGATCACCGTCTCCTTGGCTATGAAGCCGGTCACCAGCGGCCCGACCGTTTCCCAGTCCCCATGGCCTGCTGGAACAAAAATCGGAGCGACGGCGGCGCTGACCCACCCAAAGAGGCTATCTCGTGGGTTCTCCACCCCCCAGGGGATGTTCATCAGGAACCAGATGATGATCGAAGTGATCAGGATAATGCCCCCCGCCTTCCGCACAAAGGCCGAAGTATGCTCCCACATGTGGATCAGGACCCCTTTCAAAGTCGGCATCCGGTAGGGCGGTAGCTCCAGAACGAAGGGCGATGGTGGTTTGTTGCCGAACAACGTGCGCTTGAAGACCATGCCGGTCACGACAGCCACCACGATGCCCAGGGTGTACAGCCAGAAGATCACCTGGCCGGAGTTCTGGGGGAAGAAGGCGGCGGCGAAGATGACGTACACCGGCAGCCTGGCCGCGCAGCTCATGAAGGGCACCAGCAGGCCAGTCAAAATACGGTCGTCCTCGTTATCCAGGGTGCGGGTGGCGTAGATGCCCGGCACCGAGCAACCAAAGCCGATCAGCATAGGAATGAAGCTCTTGCCGTGCAGCCCCAGAGTGTGCATGAAGCGGTCCGTGACGAAAGCGGCGCGGGCCATGTAGCCCGAATCTTCCAAAAGAGCAATGAAGAAGTACAGGAAGGACAGCACTGGCACAAAGACCACCACCCCGCCCACGCCGGCGATGACGCCTTCTACCAACAGTGACTCCACCCAACTTCCGCCCAGACCGATCCAACCCAGAATAGCCACCACCCAGCGGGTGACAGGCCCACTGATGACCCCATCCAGCCAGTTCAGGTAAGCCCCGGAGACGTTGGTCGTCATCTGGAAGACAAACCACATGGCGAGCAGAAAGATGGGCAGGCCCAGGATGCGATTGGTGACGATATCGTCGATCTTGTCTGAGGTGATCAGCCGTTTATCAATGGTGCGGGTCACGGTTTCTCTGATCAGGCCGCTGATGAAGCCATAGCGCCGATCAGCGATGATGGTATCCACGTCGTCGCTGTGGATGTCTCGCAGGTGTTTCACACTCTTATGGGTCTGGGCCATGATGGCTGTCCCCCCAGGCGCGGCCCTGGCTTTAGACGCTATATCGCTATCCTCCTCTAAGAGCTTCATAGCCAGCCAGCGCGGTGGATAGCGTTCGGCCAGGGCTTCGTTCTCTTCGATCAGGGTTTGCAATTTGGCGATCTCTTCTTCGACCTCGCGGCCATAATCGACCAGGAGGATGCCTTTGGTGTAAGCTAAATCATGTGACATGAGACTCGTCCTTTTTTTCACTTAGAAACCAGGTTTTTAGCAAAAACCTGGTTTCTTCCAAATCAGGCCACAGCCTGGAGACGTTTGTCTCTCGGTGGGGCCATCTCCAGGGCCTTCCGCAAAAGCTCTTCGACGCCCTGCCCCCGGCTGGCTACGGTGCGTATGATGGGTACCCCGCCCAACCCCTGCGATAGTTTGTCCAGGTCGATCTTGAAGCCGCGCACTTCGGCGAGGTCGCTCATGTTCAGGGCAATGATCAGCCTGGCCCCGAGTTCCAAAATCTGGACGGCCAGGTACAGGTTACGCTCCAGGTTGGCGGCATCCACCACGTCGATGACCACGTCGGGCTTCTCGTGGATGATATAGTCGCGGGCGATGATCTCTTCCAGGGAGTAGGCCGTCAGGCTGTAGGTGCCCGGCAGATCCACCACCCTGATCTCATAGTCCTTGTATTTGCAGGTCCCTTCTTTCTTCTCTACCGTCTTGCCCGGCCAGTTGCCCACGTGTTGACGCGCCCCGGTCAGGGCATTGAAAATGGTACTCTTGCCGGTGTTGGGATTGCCGGCCAGAGCGATGGTGAAATCCTTCGCCATTGAAAATTGCTCCTCTCTCAATGTATAATTTTATTCCAGCAGTTCCACCATGATCTTATGAGCCATGCCCCGTCCCAGGGCCAGGCGTGAGCCACCGACAGACAGGGTCAGCGGACCGAACGGGCCAGCCTGCACGACTTCCAGGGTCACCCCCAGGTTGAGGCCCAGGTCGGCCAGATGCTGGCGCTGGCCTCGTCCACCGTAGATAGCCACCAGCCTGACCCTTTCGCCTGGAGATGCCATGCTGAGAGGCATCGTTCTGCTCTCCACTTCGATCTTGTGGGCCTCGCCTTTGCGCAGGGAGAGGTTGTATCCCTTGATCCTGAACTCGACGGGATCGCCCAGAGGAGCGGCCCGCACCATCTCCACTTCGGCGCCGGGCACCACCCCCATGTCCATAATACGACGACGGAAGCCCCCTTTGCTCCTTACCCTGGTAATGGTGCCCCGTTCACCAGGTCTCAGATCGCTCAACGCTCGTGTAACCATGAAGTTTTTCCCTTTCTGAAAATGATAAGCATTTGCAATAAGAATAATGAAAAAATCTAACCGCCACTGGAAGCATTGGCCCAAATCAAAAGTTTGACCAGCCAAACTTTTGATTATATTATACCGCATTTTCCCACATTTGTCAACTACCTTATTGAAATTGGGGCTTGACACTCCCTCTTTTAGGTGCTATAATGATAACAAATCAGCCCACCTGCTGGCTCACTATCAGGGTCACACCTTGGTGGGATACACCTCAGCACAATCCTCTTTCGTGGCCTTATCCTATTTATCTACAGTCGTTTAGTTGGGTTGGCCCCTGGGAATGAGGAGGGGCAAAAATTGAAAAGGAGGTGATGAATCACAGCCAGAGAGCTGTCAGTACACGAGCAAAACCTGATCTTTGATGGTATTTTGGACGATCACCTAAACTGAGTTTACTTTACAAGGAGGTAGAAAGATGCTAAAGAAAGTCTTTTTTGCAGTGGTCATAGTAGCCATGCTGGGCATGGTTTTGCCTGTAACGGTATCGGCCCAGGGGCCGGAGGAGTGGTTTGCCGAGGCAGGGAAGGCCTACGCGGGCGCAACCATCAGGGGCGTCTCCGAAAGCACGCCCCCTTCCACGTTTATGCAGAAGGAGCTGGCTCCCAAGTTTGAGGAGCTAACCGGGATCAAGGTCGAGTTTGAGGTCACGTCCTGGGACGAGATGTACAACAAAGAGATCAAGGACATGGAAGCCGGCACCGGCGTCTACGACTTTGTGTACGTCGAGCAGGACATCGTCTTCGCCTACCTGGCCCAGGATTTCCTGACCAACCTGACCGCCCTCATGGGGGAGAAGCCCGAACTGCTCTATCCGGACCTGGACATGGGCGACTTCACCAGCTTCATCGACGACTTCAAGGATGCGGAGGGCAACGTCTATGGGCTGCCTTTCGAGGCCTTCCTGAAGGTCTATCTGTACAGAAAAGACCTGTTTGAGGACCCCGACATCATGGCGGCCTTCAAGGAGAAGTACGGCTGGGATCTGCGGGCCGCGGTGAACTTCGATGAACACGCCCAGATCGCCGAGTTCTTTGCCGAGTGGGGCAAGGATAAGGAGCTATGGGGCACGACCGTCCAGGCTCATTCCGCTCACTCCGCTTCATTCTATGAGGTGGTGGAGACCATCTGGCCTTCCTGGGGCGTTTACAACTGGGGCATCAACATGGAGAACTGGAAGGCTACCTCGGCCAACGGCGGTACGATGGATAGCGACCGGGCCAAGGAGGCTTTGGCTTTCTGGATAGGGATGTTGGACTACGCCCCGCCCGAGGCCAGGGCCAGCACCTGGGACGAGGTGGGGGCCACCTTCGCCGGTGGTCGGGCTGCGCAGGGGTGGGTCTATGGCGAGAACGCGGCCTGGATCGCCACCGATCCGGAGCGCTCGACGGTAGTAGGCAAAGTTGGTGTAGCTTTCCCGCCGCTTTACCCCGGCGTCATCAATGAGGCTGCCAAGGGCCAGGGTTACATCGGCTATTACGATGGCGGCGCGCTGGGTATACCCTGGTGCTCCAACAATAAGGAAGCGGCTCTCCTGTTCCTGCAATGGGTAACCCTCAAGGAGTTCCAGGGCGAGTTTGCGGCCACAGCAGCCCGCGTGGTGCGCACCTCGACCTTCCTTGATCCGCTGGTTTTGGAGGTTGACCCCAAAGTTGATCACTATTATACCCTGTTCAGGAACACCGGCAACCTGTTCAAGGGCGCTCCGGCCTTCCCCTTCCACACTCCTGTCCGCTCAGTGATGGAGACTTACGTCTGGAGGGCCATCGCTGGCGAGCTTACGCCTGAAGATGCCTGCGATCAGATGGCCGTCGCGGTGGATGAGGAGTTGGCGAGACTGGGCTACTAGTGATCTGATAGGATGTATATGGATTGATGCCATGAGAAGATCACAATTAACAGCGTGGGGGCTTCTGGCCCCCACGCTTATAGTTCTGGCCTTTGCGGGCCTTTTACCTTTTTTCTATGTCCTCTATGTTGGTTTCTTCGACTGGGATGTCTTCGCCAAAGTGGGCGGTCTGATCTGGACCGGGGTTGATAATTACCGTGAACTGGTCCTCGACGCTGACTTTCTGGCTTCTCTGCGGCGAGGGATTGTCTTTACCGTCTATGTTTGCGCCATCGAGATGGTGCTGGGGCTGGTGCTGGCCCAATTGCTCATGAACGAATTCAAGCTCAAAGGCTTCTTTCGGGCCATTCACGCTTTGCCCCTGACGGTGGCACCCATCGCTATCGGAGCCACCTGGAAGCTGATGACCAACCCCGGCTTGGGGCCTCTGCCCTACTATCTGCGCAAGATAGGCATCGAGTACAACATCGCCGTGCCCGGCCCCCAGGCTTTTGCTACTACTGTGATCATGGATGTCTGGCACTGGACGCCCTTCGTCACCCTGACCTTCCTGGCCGGTCTATCTGCTCTGCCCCAGGAACCCTTCGAGGCCGCTATGGTGGACGGGGCCAACCGCTGGCAGGTTTTCCGCTACGTTCAACTGCCCATGTTGCAACCGGTCATCCTGACCACCCTCTTTCTGCGTATTATGGACGCCCTGCGCATCGTGGACGAGGTCTTTATGCTAACCGGCGGCGGGCCTGGCACCTCTACGCACTATGCGGGCATCTATGTCTGGCGGCAGGTTTTCCCCAAAGTCTCCTATGGCTATGGGTCAGCCATGTCCATCCTTTTGCTTTATTTCACTATTGTCCTGTGCTGGTTCCTGCTGACGGCCATCACCCAGGTTAGAAGGGGGGCAGGCGCATGAGATATAGCGCGCTCCGAAAAGGGTTGAAGCAAGCTTTCCTGTACATCGTCTGGACTATTCTGACGCTCATTACCCTGGGGCCCATTTACTGGATATTTCTTGTCTCGGCTCGCAGCCGGGTGGAGCTTTTTGCTTCCCCCAAACTCTATCAGACCACCATCTTCTGGAAGAACTATTTCCGGCCGCTTTTCGAGGATGTCTACGGTCGATATCTGTACAACTCCCTGATCATCGCCACCGCCAATACCCTGCTGGTCATCGTGCTGGCTTTGATGGCTACCTACGCCCTTTCCAGGTATCACGTTGTTGGAGCCGACAACATCTTCTTCTGGACAATCACCAACCGCATGGCCCCGGCCTTTGCCTTTATGTTGCCTATGTTTTTGCTGTATAGCAGAGTGATCAGGATCGGAAAATTTCAGCTTTTCGACACACACATCGGTATGATCCTGGCCTACTGCGTCTTCAACCTGCCTTTCGCCATCTGGCTCCTAAAGGGCATGATCGACGCTATACCCCCCGACCTGGACGATGCGGCTATGGTGGACGGCTGCTCGACGATAGGGGTCCTGTGGCGGATCATCGTGCCCCTGGCCAAGCCGGGCATCGCCATCACCGCCCTGCTATGCTGGATTTTTGCCTGGAACGAGTATCTGTTCGCCGCTTCTCTCACCAGCGTGCGGGCCAGAACGATCACCACCGGCCTGGCCGAGTTTGTGACCGTGGTGGGCACCAACTGGGGCGAGATGGCGGCTATGGCGGTGGTCTGTCTGATACCGGCCATCCTGTTCCTGGCCTTTGTCCAGCGTTATATTGTGGCGGGCCTGACCTTTGGGGCCGTTCGAGAATAGAGGAGGTGGAGGCGCATCGTGACAACCATCGTGAAAACCGAAGAAAAGGGGAACAAATCGGGTTTCCTGCCTATGGACACCAATTTGTTCGATCGCTGTTTCATCAGCGTTGTGGTCTTCATCGCCATCCACCTGCTCTGGATGCGCTTTCTGGAGGAATGCGTCAGCCTGACGGTCGCCACCCTTTTGTCTCTGGCCCTGGCCGTCGTTATCATCAGGGATGAAAGTCTGCTGCCCAACCAGATGTCGCTGGAGGCGCGTATCCTGCTCAGCGTGGGCCTGGCTATAGCTCTCAACCTGCTGCGGACATTTTTCTTCGCCCCTTGTATCAGCCTGTGGGCGGTTAACCTCTTCGCCATCAGCCTGGCTATAGCCATCGTACCCGCCGGCAGGGTGGACCAGGCTCGCATCTATGCCAGCGAAACCCTGTTTGTGCTCATGTCTGTTCTTCATCCGCCCCCTGAGTGGTGGATATGGATATGGATGGCCGTATCGCTGGGCCTGGTGGTCTGGATCATGCAAAGGGAATGAGAAAATTTGTGACCGGTGACGGAATCTCACGACAAATAAGGAACGCCCCGACCTGGAGTGATATTTAGGCCGGCTGTCAACGGATTTCTATAGCGGATTTAACGGATGGAGGCCCCTAATCCGTTAAATCCGTTGACCGTTTTTGTTCCATAATTATAGAGAAGGAGACTCGAACATGTCCATACCAAAGACTATGCAGGCCGTGGTGGTGCACGGCATCGAAGATTACCGCCTGGAGGAAGTGCCGGTGCCGGAGATCGGTGCGGGAGAGGTGTTGATCAAGGTGCTGGCTACCGGGGTGTGCGCCAGCGACGTGAAGACTCACCACGGGGCGCGGGTGTGGGGCTCGGACGAAATTCCAGCCTACATCCAGACGCCGGTCATCGCCGGCCACGAATTCGTGGGCCAGGTGGTGGCTCTGGGAGAAGGGGCCGGCGAAAAGTATGGCCTGGCCGTGGGCGACATGGCCGTTTCGGAGCAGATCGTGCCCTGCGGGGAGTGTCGTTTCTGCCAGCGGGGACAGTATTGGATGTGCCAGCGCCACGATATCTACGGCTTCGTCAAAGACCGCGCCGAAGGCTCCTGGGCGGAGTACATGCGTTTCCCGCCCAAGGCCCTCAACTACAAGGTGCCCTCCGAGATCAAAGCCGAGCACGCCGCCCTCATCGAGCCTCTGGCCTGCGCTCTGCACGCCGTGGAGCGGGCCCAGATCGAGCTGGGGGACGTGGTAGCCATCGCCGGCCTGGGGCCTCTCGGACTGGGCATGTTGCAGTTTGCCAGACTGAAAAACCCCGGCCTGCTCATCGCTCTGGACCTCAAGCCCAACCGCCTGGAAGTGGCCCGTAAGCTCGGCGCCGATCTGACCATCAACGTGGCCGAGGAGGACGCCATCCAGCGCGTCCTGGATTTGACGGACGGCTACGGCTGCGACGTGTACATCGAGGCTACGGGCGCCGGCGCAGGGGTGGGGCAGGGCTTACAGATGCTTCGCCGGCTGGGCACCATGGTGGAGTTCAGCGTCCACGCCGGGCCGGTGGCCGTGGATTGGTCGATCATCGGCGACGTGAAGGAACTGACTATCTACGGCGCTCACCTGGGGCCGTACTGCTACCCCAGGGTCATCGAGTATCTGCGCGCCGGGGTGATCGATGGCGAGGCGCTGGCGACCCACACCTTCCCGCTGGCCGAGTTCCAGCGTGCTCTGGATATGGCTCACGAAGCCACGGACTCGATCAAGATAATCCTGATCCCATAGAGCATAAAGGAGGTCGGCAATGCGGGCGGTAGTCGTCGAAGCGCCGCACAAATTCTCCGTCAGGGAGCTGACCAGACCTGAGATTGGAGCGGACGAGGTTCTGGTGGCGGTCAAAGCCTGCGGGCTGTGCGGCACCGATCAACACATATATGAAGGTTCTTACCTGGCCGACTATCCCATTATCCCCGGCCACGAGTTCGCGGGGGTGGTGGAGGAGGCAGGTTCGGAGGTGAAAAACTTCCAGGCCGGAGACCGGGTGACGGTCGATCCCAACGTTTTCTGCGGCTATTGTTACTTCTGTAGATTGCAAAAGGGCATGCACTGCCTGAACTGGGAGGGCATCGGGGTGACGCGCCATGGCGGGTTCGCTGAGTACGTGGCCGCCCCCGTCCGCAACGTCTATCCTCTCCCGGACGAGATCGCTTTCGAGGAGGCCGCTTTCGTCGAGCCTCTTTCCTGCGTCGTCCACGCCCTGGAGCGTTTACGGGTCTGGCCCGGCGACGAGGTGCTGATCTTCGGCTCCGGGCCGATGGGCCTTCTGCTCCTGCAAGCTCTCCGGCAGGGCGGGGCCTCGAAGGTGGTGGTCGTCGATCTGAAGGAGAAACGGCTGGAACTGGCGGAGGAACTGGGGGCCTGGACTACGGTGGTGGCCGGGCCAGACCAGGACGAGGTTCTGCGCGAATTGGCTCCTTTCGGCTTCGCCGTGGTGGTGGATGCTACCGGGGTCCCGCAGGTGGTGGAAAACTCTTTCCAGCACCTCAAGCCCACCGGCCAGATGCTCATGTTCGGAGTCAACCCTCCAGAGGCTCGCATCTCCCTCAGCCCCTTCGAGGTCTTCAAAAACGACTGGCACATCCTGGGCTCTTACGCTTTGTGCTACACCTTCTATCAGGCCATCGCTCTGCTGGAGGGCGGGGTGGTGGACGTCAGGCCCCTGCTTTCCCACTCCCTGCCCCTGGCTCGCTTTGAGGAGGCCCTGAAGCTGGCTCAGAGCGGTGAGGCCATGAAAATTCAGTTGCAGGGCTAAGGCATCACCGCAGGGAAAGCCAAAAATAGAGAAAGTCAGTAAGCCGGGGATTCTGATTTAAGCCACAGAGAGCACGGAGGACACAGAGAAAGAGGGCTTGTCCCCTCTGTGGACTCTGCGTCCTCTGTGGCTAAGTTCTTAAAGTCAATCGCCCGCGCGGGCTGATCCGCCATCCTCCTGGACAAAAGTGATCTCCAGCACCCCATCCTCCAGTTTGGCGGCCTGCACCTCCATGCTGACCAGGGCGCGGGGCAGGATCAGGTTGCGTTTCTGGTTGCCGATGTGGACGATAAGCTCATCGCCGGAACGGGTTAGCTCAAGCTGTCCTTTGTCCACGAAAGGCAGCGGCAGGCTCAACCGGTAGCCGTCGTCGCATTTCTCTACCGTCTGGGTCTGGCCCACGAAATAAACCTGAGTGGGGTCCTCCTGGCCGTAGATGCTGTCTGCCATGCGGCGCAGCATGTCGAGACCGACCACCTCCCGGTCGAAGAAGGGCACCTTGAAAATGGGCAGCGGGGAAAAACCCTCTTCCACCAGGCGGTGATACCTGTCCTGGATATCCTTCCAGGCGGCAAAAGGGCCATCTTTTACGTGGTCAGGGATCACGCGGTTAGAGATGATCAGGTCGGTGGGGTAACCGTACAGGTTGAGATAAGTAAAAGCCCGTTGGGCCTCTTTGATGACCATCTTCTCCAGGTTGAGCACCAGCCGCACCGACGATTTTTGGGGATCGGACAACAGGTGATGCATGCGGACCAGTTGCCTGATCAGATCGGATATGGCCTCGAACACCTCATCATCCGGCAGGGGGAGATCGACCACGGCCTTCAACAGCGGGCGGCCCACCTTCATGGCTGCCCGCTCCACGGGAAAGATTTTCTCCAGGTACCAGCGAGCTACGTCCGGGAAGGAGAGCAGGCGCAGGGTGGCCCCGGTGGGAGCGCAATCGATTATGATCACGTCGTAATCGCCATCGTCGTGCACGTGCACGATCTGCAACAGGCTGGCCAGTTCCTCCATGCCTGGCAAAACGCTGGTCTCCTCGGCTATGAGGTCATCCATGCCGCGCCAGGCCAGCAGGCTGGACATGTACTCCTGGACTTTGCCCCAGTGCTTTTCCATCTGATGGAGGACGTCGATCTCCTGGCCGAACAGGCCGGGGATCACCTCTACGGGTTCAGGCCCCAGGGCCATGTCAAACGAGTCGGACAGGCTGTGGGCGGCGTCGGTGCTGAGCACCACGGTGCGATAACCCAGGTCTGCACACCGCAGGGCGGTGGCCGCCGCCACGCTGGTCTTGCCCACCCCGCCCTTGCCGGTATAGAGCATAATTCTAACGTTTTTATCCATAAACTAATTGTTTAATCCTCCAATTTCAAGAGAAAAGAACCTCTTTCTCTGAGTTCTCTGTGGCTTAAATACGAAATTTCAGCCCGGAAGTTGCTCCCGTCTGGCGAAGGCCCGGTAATCTATGTTCGGGAAAGGGTTATCCAGTTCGGCGATGGTGGCTAAAAATTGTCTGTCCCCCTCGCTTACCGCCCCTGACTCGGCTATGGCCGCCAGATGGTTGAAACGGGCCAGGTGTTGCTGAAAGCGGCCACTGGCGTACTCGTGGGCCTGGCCGGTGCTGATCAGGAAAGGCCAATCGCTGGACTCCAGCAGCACCAGCTCCCTGGCTGCCTGGTTGAGAACGTCCCGCAGGTCATCCTGAGCCTGGGGATGACGGTCTACCAGTTGTTCCATTTTCCATTGGGCCTGCTGAATCAGGGGCCACATCCATTCCGTCCTGGGGTTCAGCCAGGTCCAATGGCCGCCTCCCTCTCCCCAGGAGCTTTCGGGCAGGGAAAAAACCTCTTGTGGGGGATGTTCGTCCAGGTAATGGCCGGCCATAGTCAACTCTACCTCTGGATGATCGTGCAGAGCCTTCAGCACCCCCTTTATCCAGGCGATGCCCTCGAACCACCAATGACCAAAAAGCTCGGTGTCGTAGGCCGAAACGACCAGGCCAAACTGACCCGTCTCGAACTGGAAATAGGCCAGGCGATTCCTGACCAGGCTCACGAAGTGATCGACGTGCATCCCCACCTGGTTGAAGGCGCGCTCGGGGTCGTAGAAGTCCTTATAGCCCAGCTCGACCCGCGCCCCGGTTATGCGCCAGTATTGCAGCCCCGAACGGTCGTCCTTACGATGAAACTCCCGGTAGAGGAAGTCGCCGGGGTAGCCGTGGCTGGCCGACCAGACCTGGAGGCCGGTGCTCTCGTCGCGGCCAAAAACAGCCACCTGGCCCGACCGCACGTAGTAGGGCCGGAAGGTGGTGCCCTTTGCCACCTGCGGCAGATCATCGGACAGGGGCACCCACTGACGTTTGGGTACGCCCCCATAGGCTCCGATCACATCCCCCATCACCTTGCCCACCATGCGACCGCCTTCGATGACGTGCGTGTCGGTGAAGAAGTAACCCAGATTCAGCTCGGCCAGAAACTCCTCCAGGCCCGGTTTGTAGTAGGCAACTCCTCCCTCCTCACGCATATAGGGTGGTCGGTAGCCACATTCCGGTAACCAGATGCCACGCGGGGCCCGTCCCATGTGCCTGCGGTAAGCCTCCACCCCGCTCTTGAGCTGTCCGTAGATGCTGGAATCGCGGTCTATCAGGGGCAGATAGGCGTGGGTGGCGGCGCTGGTCAGGATATCCAGGTGGCCCTCATCTTGCAGGCGGCGAAAGGCCCCTACCAGGTCTCGTCCGTAACGGCCCCGAAAGGAGCGGACGATATCCTGATACCAATCGCGGTAGAACTTAGCCAGGTAGAGAAGGTGGTCGTGAGCGGTCTCACCCTGACTGTAGCGCCCGACATCATTTTCGATCAGGCTCAGGCGCTCTTCCAGATAGAGATCGAAATGGTTCAGAACATCGCCATCGGCCAGTTGCTCCATCAAAATGGGCGTCAGGCCGATGGTCAGCTTAGGCTCGTAGCCCTCCTCCTTCAAATCGTAGAGAGCGTCGAGCAGGGGGATATACGTCTCGGCTATGGCCTCGTGGATCATCTCTTCGCCGTGAGGCCAACGCCCGGCCTTGCGCACGTAAGGCAGATGGCTATGCAGCACAAAAGCAAAAGCACCCTTCTTCTTCACATTCATACCATTAACTCCTGAGCGTATTAGTGTGGCAAACACGGCCTGCGTTCCTGATTCGCTGTGTGGTTCATTATACCATCTAATGGTTTCCCTGCCAAACCTGATCAGGCGCTCTTGACTGGATGAGCTTTTGAGTATAAAATAGAGGACATATTACGGACAGTGGCGCGGTTTTTTTGCAATTGTGAGAGGAGGTGGAGTATCGACAAATCAAATTCTGTCGGGGCTGGTTAGAAGACCGGAAAGAATGTGACTTTAGAGGCCAGTAAAGCCGCTGCGCCTGGTGCCAGCGGTGGTCTGGCCCGCAACAGCCAGAAAGGGAGGAAAAGAAGGATGAAAATCAGGAAAGCATTGCTTTTGACGGTATTTTTATTGGTGGCCCTGACGCCCATCTGGCCGGCCATGTACGCCACCGCCCAGGAGCCAGAGACCATCAAGATCGGCGGTCTGTGGCCTCTGACCGGCGAGTTAGCCAAGATGGGCCAGGATGTCAGCAACGGGGTCAAGATGGCCTTCGAGGAGATCAATGCCGCCGGGGGCATCGAGTCTCTGGGTGGGGCCAAACTGGAGCTGATCCTGGGCGACAGCCAGGGCAAGCCAGACATCGGCATCAGCGAGGTGGAACGCCTGATCGAGCAGGAAGAGGTGGTAGCCATGATCGGTTGCTACCAGAGCGCCGTGACCCTGCCCGCCACCCAGGCCGCCGAACGGCTCAAAACCCCCTTCGTGGTCGATATCGCCGTGGCCGACGAGATCACCGAGCGCGATTTCGAGTGGGTGTTCCGCGTAGGCCCCAAAGCCGACTGGTACACCCGTGACCAGGTGCAGTTCGTCCAAGACCTGGAGGACATGGTGGGCTACAAAGTGGAAAAGGTGGCCCTGCTGCACGAGGACACCGACTTTGGAGAGTCCTCGGCCAATGGGCAGAAGAAGTGGCTGGAAGAGGCCGGCATCGAGGTGCTGCTTGAGGTCAGCTATCCCAGCAACGCCGCCGACCTGACCACCGAGGTGTCGAAGGTGAAGGACGCTGGCCCTGATGCGGTGCTGACCGTCACCTATCTCAACGACGCGGTGCTCATCGCCCAGGCCCGCGAGAAACTGGGAATGACGGACATTCCTTTCGTAGATGACGCCGGAGGGGCGATCGATCCCGCTTTCATCGAGCGGTTAGGCGACACCGCCGAGGGCATCATGACCGTAGTGGAGTACAGCAAGTATATCGAAGGAGCAGCGGACCTCAACGACCGCTTCCGTGAGAGGTACGGCGAGGACATCACAGGCAACAGCGCCAATTCCTACCAGGCCGGGCTGGTGATGGCCGACGCCCTGGAACGGGCGGGGTCTATCGAGAAGGAGGCCATCCGCGATGCTCTGGTGGAGACGGACATCCCCAAAGGGCCGATGATGGTGCTGCCCGCCGAGAAACTGGGGTTTGGCGAGGATGGGCAGAATCAGTTTGCGCAGTTCTTAGTCGGCCAGATTCAGGGTGGAGAATTGGTGCCGGTCTGGCCGGCCAAGTTCGCCGCGGCCCCGGTCGATATTCCGGGCTACGAACCTGTGTCCACGGAATCTGAAACGGAATCTGAATAGGAAAATAAGCGGCCATTCTTTCTTACGACGAGGTTGGGGAGGCTGTGGGATGCAGCCTCCCCAAACCTTAATAATAGGGGCGAATGCTATGACTATTCCGTCTATATCACTTTTGCTTCAAGCTATGGTCAACGGCCTCCTGATCGGCAGCGTTTTCGCCCTGATTGCGGTGGGCCTGACCCTGATCTGGGGAGTGCTCAAGATCATCAACTTTGCTCACGGCGAGTTCCTGATGATCGGGATGTACATCGCTTATTTCCTGGTCATCAACGTAGGGCTGGACCCTTACCTGACGCTCCTCATCACCACCCCGGCCCTTTTCCTGGTGGGGGCGGTCATCTTCCTCGTCACCCTGCGGCCAGTGTTGCAGGCTCCCCAGATGAACCAGATTCTTTTGACCGTTGGCCTTTCGCTGTTTCTGCAAAACCTGGCTTTGGTGCTGTTCAAAGCCGACGTTCTCTTCGCCAAAACGCCCTACCAGAAAATTAACTTCCAGATAGGGCCGGTGGTAATTGGTCTGCCTTCCCTGATCGCTTTCGTCGGCTCTATCCTGGCGGCGATTTTCCTGTGGTGGCTTTTGCACTCCACAGATACAGGTCGCGCCATTCGGGCCGCCTCGCAGAACAGAGAGGCTGCCGTGCTGGTGGGCATCAACGTCAGAACCACCTACCTGATCGCTTTCGGCCTGGGTTCGGCCTGTCTGGGGGTGGCCGCCTCGTTGATGGTTTCCTTCTATTACGTCTCGCCTACGGTGGGCCTCTTTTTCGGTCTGGTGGCCTACGTGGTGGTGGTGTTGGGCGGAATGGGCAACTTCATCGGGGCGCTGGTGGCCGGCCTGATCATCGGTCTCACCGAGGAGGTGGGGAAGGTGATCATGCCAGGGTCGCTATCCCGCGTTCTGACCTACCTCATATTCTTCCTGGTGCTCCTCTTCAAGCCGGAAGGCATCCTGGGGAGGAGGCAGCAATGAAAGCCACAATGAAAACAACGACGAACAGTTGGCGTTTAGCGGGCGGTATGCTGTTGTTTGGGGCGCTGGCGGCATTGCCTTTACTGGTGGAGCCGCTGCGCAAAGGGGGGTACTACCTGCACATCATGGTGCTCATCCTGCTCTACGCCTACCTGGCTACCTCCTGGAACATCCTGGGGGGCTACGCCGGGCAACACTCCCTGGGGCACGGCGTCTTTCTGGGCACCGGCGCTTACGTCTCCACTCTGCTTTTTCGGCACTTTAACCTCACCCCCTGGCTGGGGATGTGGGTGGGTGGGGTGGCCGCGGCTCTCCTCGGCTGGTTCATCGGCTACCTGTGTTTCCGCTACGGGATCAAGGGGCCGTACTTCGCCCTGGTGACCATTGCCCTGGCCGAAGCGGCCTTGTATCTGGTGACCAATCTCAAGAGCATCGGCGGGGCGCGGGGGCTGGAAGTCACCTGGAAAGGGCACGCTCCCCTGTTGATGCAGTTCGAGGGCAAAACGGGCTACTATTACGTCGTCCTGGCGATGGCCGCCGCCGCCATACTGGTCACCTACTGGCTGAACCGTCGTAAGTTTGGTTATTATCTGGTGGCGGTGCGGGAGAACGAGGAGGCCGCCGAAGCCCTGGGGGTGGATATGCTCAAAACCAAGATTCAGGCTGCGGTGGTCAGCGCTTTTATGACCGCCCTGGGGGGCACCTTCTTCGCCCAATATTTCACCTACATCAACCCCCGTTCGGTTTTTGGCGAAGGGCCTTCGGTGCAAATCCTGCTGTTCGCCATCATTGGCGGGCTGGGCACGGTCTGGGGGCCGAGCGTGGGAGCTTTGGTGCTGGTGCCCATCGCCGAGTTGACCCGCATCTGGCTGGGGGGCAGCTTCGCCGGGGCGCACCTTCTGCTCTATGGCGCCATCCTGGTGCTGGTCATGATCTTCATGCCTCGTGGCCTCGTGGGCCTGGGGCGCAGCCTGCGGCGGAGAGGAAAAGAGCCATCCCTGGACAGGGAGGAGCAGGAGCGGGAAGCGCCTGAAACGGCAGGTGAGCTATGAGTTTACTTAGCGTTCGCAATCTGACCAAGAATTTCAGCGGTCTCCGGGCCGTCGGCCATCTTTCCTTCGAGGTGGAAGAGGGGGAGATCGTGGGCCTCATCGGGCCGAACGGGGCAGGCAAAACCACCGTCTTCAACCTGCTCACCGGCTTTTTCCTGCCTTCGGGGGGCGCGGTCACTTTTGGGGGCCGCCCGTTGGCCGGCCTCAAACCTCACCGCATCTGCCAGTTGGGTCTGACCCGCACCTTCCAGGTCGCTCAGCCCTTCCCCGATATAACCGTCCTGGAGAACGTCCTGATCGGGGCCTTCATCCGCTATCCCGCTACCGGAGGGGCGGAGCGAAAAGCTTTGGAGGTGCTGGACGTGGTGGGCCTGCGCCACAAGGCCCACGAGTTAGCCAGAAACCTGACCCTCATCGAGCTGAAGCGCCTGGAGATTGGCAAAGCTTTAGCCACCGAACCGCGGATGCTGCTCCTGGACGAGGTGGCCGCCGGGCTTAACCCGGTGGAGATCGAGGAGGTGCTGGCCCTGGTTCGCCAGCTTCACCGCGGGGGCATCACCTTCCTGCTGGTCGAGCACGTGATGAAGGTGATCATGAGCCTTTCGCAGCGCATCATCGTCCTGCACTACGGAGAAAAGATCGCCGAAGGCAACGCCGATGAGATCAGCCGCCATCCGAAGGTGCTGGAAGCCTATCTGGGGGAGGAGGAGTTCCTTGCTTAGAGTCGAGAACCTGAACGTACAATATGGCGCTTTCAGGGCTTTGTACGACGTGTCTCTGACGGTGGAGGACGGTTTGATCGTCAGCATCGTCGGCGCCAACGGGGCGGGCAAGACAACCTTGCTCAATACCATCTCCGGCCTGCTCAGTCCGACGTCGGGAAAGGTCTACTTCGACGACACGGAACTGACCGCCCTGCCCGGCCACGAGATCGTGCGCCTGGGAGTGGCCCAGATTCCCGAAGGCCGTAAACTGTTCCCCGACATGAGCGTCTACGACAACCTGATGGCCGGGGCGATGCATCCCAGGGCCAAAGCAGGGCGAGAAAAGACGGCGGAAGAAGTGTTTGAGCTTTTCCCCGTGCTCAGGGAGAGGCGCAGCCAGTCAGCCAAAACGCTGTCCGGCGGGGAACAACAAATGCTGGCTATCGGTCGCGGTCTGATGTCCAGGCCGCAGCTTTTGATGCTGGACGAGCCTTCCCTGGGCCTGGCCCCGCTGCTGGTCAGACAGATTTTCGAGGTGGTGCGGGAGCTTAAGGAGCGGGGCCTGACCATCCTGCTGGTCGAGCAAAACGTGCGTCATTCCCTGACTATCTCCGACTACGCTTACGTTCTGGAGACCGGCCACGTGGTGCTCGCCGGCACAGGCCGGGAGGTGCTGGAGGACGAACATACCAGGAAGGCTTACATCGGGCGCTAGCGGGACAAAGCTTGTTAATCAGTCTTGGTTTTGCTTTCGTCCGCTTCGGCAGGTTCCTTCGATTTACTTTCCGACTTGCTGTCCGACTTATTGGACTTTGTACTTCTGATGCTGCTACCGTTTCTGCCGTAATCGGTCGTGTAGAAGCCGGACCCTTTGAAGATGATAACCGGCGGAGAGAACATCCGCCTTACACCGCGGTGACCGTGCGGACACTCTTGCGGTGGAGGGTCGTTAAAACCTTGATGTTTCTCGAAATGACACCCGCAGACGGGGCAAACGTATTCGTAGATAGGCATAAGCACTCACTCCCCGCAATATTTCTACCAGGCGATAGTATACCAGATAGGGCGTTATCTGTCAAACGCCGACACGGATTACGGTCACGGATTTCACGGAGAAGGACGCAGCTTGTGAACGACTAAAGTCGTTACTACATAACATTTACGCTCCGGGTTACCCAAATAATTTGTCAAAAACCTTCAGTCGTCGAGATCTCCCCAGAGTATATATTATCATATCCCCAACTCGCTGAGAGTCCGAATGTAGCGCAGCAGATGCTCGCGGGTGATCATGCCCACCATGCGCCCATTGCCCATCACCGGGGCCTGGTTCACGTCGGCCTCGTCCATTCTCTGGAGCAGAGTGAACACGTACTCGTCGGGCCGCGCCGAGAGCAGTTCGCCCACAGGGGTCATGATCTGGCTGGCGGTTGCTTCACTCCACCGCTCTCGGGGCACGGCCTTGACGTTGTGCAGGGTGACCAGCCCTTGCAAGGCCCCCTCATCGGCCACGAATAAACAGCGGTTGCCGGAGCCCAGGATGTGATCGTGCACCAGGCGGTCCAGCCGCAGATCGCCGGGTATGGCCGAACACTGCTGGCTCATCACGTCGCGCACCTTGACCCCGGACAGCAGGTCCCGCAGCACGACCTGCTGATAGCTGGATTGGGCGGCGTTGTTCAGGAACCAGCCGATGAAGGCGGTCCAGAGGCCGTTGAAGAAATTGCCGAAGAACATCAGGGCGATGCCGTAGGCGATGAACAGAAAGGCCACCACCCCGCCTACCCTGGACGCCCAGCGGGTGGCCTGGCGAAAGTTGTCGCCCAACCCCCACAGGATGGCCCGCAGTACGCGCCCGCCGTCCAGCGGGAAGCCGGGGATCAGGTTGAACAGGGCCAGCAGCAGGTTAATGCGGCCCAGGTACATGGCTGGAGCGGCCAAAGTGGAATTGACGGCCAGGCCCGACCCCAGCAGGATGAAGACGACCGCCAGCACCAGGCTGGTCAGCGGCCCGGCGATGGCGATGCGAAACTCTGCCCCGGCTGAAGGCGGCTCACGCTCGATCTGGGCCACGCCGCCAAATATGAAAAGGGTGATGCTCCGCACCGTTATTCCCTCCCGAATGGCTACCACCGAGTGAGCCAGTTCGTGGATCAGCACCGAGACGAAGAACAGCACCGCCGTGATCACCCCCACCACCCAATAGGTCGCCGGCTCCCAGCCGGGGTATTCCAGGGGGAAGTAGCCCCCGGCCAAAGACCAGGCGATCAGGGCGAAAATCAGAAACCAGGTAGAGTGCACCCTGATAGGGATGCCGTATACCTGACCTACAGTCAGTGAACCACGCATGGATACCTTCCTTTCTGGCGTATCAGGGGCCTGGCCCTACCTACTATGAAACCAGCCAACACGGATTTCCTTCACGGATGTCACGGATTACCTGCTCGTTCATAAGCGCCAGGCACCCACTATTACTGCTTGCTATTATAGTAAATTTGTATTAGAATAACGTTAGAGCAGTATTAGAGTTTTGTTAGAGGTTGAGGGCGAGCCGACACGGATTTCAGGTTGAACATTTCCCAAAACTATGTTATGCTATACTGGTGGCTTCAGAGGGGCCTGGTGGAAAGGCAGGTGTGATATGGTCGTAGAGCAAAAACGGACTCAGACCGTTACCGGGGGGCGGGAATCACCCCCTGCCAAGATGAGCTACGAAGAGTTCCTGGCCTGGGCCGACGAGGATACCCTGGCCGAATGGGTCAATGGGGAGGTGATCATGCTTTCACCAGCATCGTATCCGCACCAGGATTTGAGAGATTTTTTGGTGGTCGTTCTACGAATCTACGTGGAGACGCGCCATCTTGGCCGGGTGCTCAGCGCTCCCTTCCAGATGAAGTTAGAGCGGTCCGGCCGCGAGCCGGACCTGCTCTTTGTTTCCAGGGAGCGGATGGATATCGTCCGCCATACCTATCTGGATGGGCCAGCCGATCTGGCAGTGGAGATCGTTTCCCCGGAGAGCGTGGCCCGTGATCGAGGGGAGAAATTTGTCGAATATGAGGCGGCCGGCGTGCGTGAATACTGGCTGCTCGACCCTGAGCGGAGACGGGCCGAATTCTATCAATTGGGAGCTGATAACAGATATCAGTTCGCTCTGCCTGATGCCGAGGGCATCTATCGCTCGAAAGTAGTGCCTGGCTTCTGGCTGCGGATTGATTGGCTATGGGAGAGGCCGTTGGTTTTAGATGCGCTGCGGGAGCTAAAGGTCATTTAGTGTCGTCTGGAGGTGCCTGGCACCTGAAGGAGTCTAGGGAGGAACGACGTGTCAGACCAGCTCTTTTTGGATTGTCATCCCAATAAAGCCTATATTCCCACGACCAATCAGATGTATCTCCTCTACCTGCTGGTGGCGGTGAGAGCGGGGGAACTGGACGCCAGCGGGCGGGTGCCGGTCAATCTCAGCCTGGTGGTGGACAAGAGCGATTCCATGTGTATCCCCACCATCACCTCGGCCCAGCTTGAACAGTTAGCCCGCAGGGGAGTTTTGCGCCAGGCTATAGTCGATGGCACCCCGGTATGGCGGTTCGAGCGCAAGCTGCCCGACTGGGTACAGAAGTCTCCGCGCAACATCGATTTCGTCAAGACCGCCCTGCGCTGGGTGCTGGAGCAACTGCGTCCCGACGACCGTTTTGCCCTGACCGCCTTTGCGGGCCAAGCGGTGACGCTCGTTCCCAATCAGTCGGGCCGCACCAAAAGAAAACTCCAGGCGGCCATCGAGGAACTGGAGGAGATGAAACTGGGCGACGAGACCTACATGGCTAAAGGTCTGGAATTGGGCTATCGAGAGGGGCAACGGGGCGCTTCGTCTGGCACCGTTGACCGCCTGGTAGTCCTGACGGACGGCTTTACCCGCGATGCGGAACGCTGTCGGGAACTGGCCCACCAGGCCGCTGAGGCTGGCATCTCCATCAGCACTATGGGGGTGGGCGCCGGGTTCAACGAGGATTTGCTCATCGCCATCGCCGACGGCAGCGGGGGTAATGCGCACTTTATCCGTGAGGCGGAGGAGATCCCCCAGGCGTTTGAGCAGGAGCTAAAAGGGGTGCAATCCATCGCCCTCCGCAACCTGGAACTTAAGTTTTGGCTGGCGGCGGGAGTGGAGCTAAGGCGCGTCTATCGGGTCAGACCGATCATCTACGACCTGGGCCAGATACCTCTCCAGGAACAAAGCTTCAATTTACCGCTGGGCGATCTGGAAAAGGACAATCCCCCGTCCGTGCTGCTGGAACTGATCGTTCCGCCTCGGCCAGAGGGGAAATATCGCCTGGTGCAGGTCGTCCTGGCCTACGATGATCCTCTTCAGGATCAACCAGGCGATAAGATACGACGCGACGTCGTCATCCAGTACACCTCCGATCCCAGGCTGGCCGCTCAATACGACCCGCAGGTCATGAACCTGGTGGAAACGGTCAGCGCCTTCAAGCTCCAAACCAGAGCGCTGCAAGACGCCGAGAGAGGGGACACGGCCAGCGCCAGCACTAAGCTGAGATCGGCGGCTACCCGTCTGTTGAACATGGGCGAAGAAGAATTGGCCGAAGCCGCTCTCCAGGAAATAGAGAACCTGCAAAAGCAGGGACGAATGTCATCCACGGGAACGAAGAAGCTGCGTTACGGGACGAGAAAGTTGACCCGGAAACTGGAGCGCTAGCCACCCGCTTCGAGCCTGTATCGAGCGAGAGGCCCGACCCGTCTTGCGACAGGCGCTTAATCGGCGGCAGGTCTACAGGTGGCGTGCAGGACGGCGAAATCGCCCGTGGGGGGCATGAGTTCGCGCACCTCCAACACCTCGAAAATTTCATCGCCCAGCCGTATCCTGTCTCCTACCTCCGGGGGCTTTTCTTCATCTTGTACCATACCGGGATGATCTCCTCCAATCACAACGTAACTGATGGTGTAAACCATTTCCCTCGCCTCCCTGTCATCTGGGTATGGGCATCATCTGGTCCAGGCCAGATTTCTGATGCGTAGTTTAAAGGATAGATCGGCCGCGATGTTTTTCATCACCACGAAGCCTATGCGGGTATCATCCTCACAAAGACTCATGAAATCCCCTCGTCCAATAGCGTAGAGAGTCGTACCGTCGACCGCACACCGCACGGTGGCAGATCGTAGACCCTGATCGACCAACGACATCTCGCCGAAGACCTGTCCCTTACCCAGTTTGACGATGGTTGTCTCCCCAGAAAACTTAGGCCCCCTTGAGGTGCTTTCGTCGATAGTCACGACGATTTCCACCAGCCCATTATGGATAACGTACATGTCGTCGCTTTGGGTCTGCTCCTTGAGAATGACGTCGCCGCTGTTAAAGGTCTGTTCCCGACATAGCTGGGCCACCCGTTCGATCTGGCTCTCGGATAGGCCGTTGAAAAGTCTCACCCTTTTCAGGAGTTGCGTGACCTGCATGGCTGCTTGCCTCCTCTCTTCACGACTATTGCGGTCCTGGTTTCGACCACGACCGCTTAACTTATTATGGCATTTTTGGGGATAAAAATCTACCTCTCATACCAGATAGATGCGCCTCCGAGGAAGCGAAGGCGCACCTACCATCGATAGCTGCCGGGGTAGCTTCCAGAGTGGGGGGAGTTTCAGCCGTGCAGTCTTTGGTACTTGGCCTGCAATTCGTCGTGGTTCTCTTCGTGATCTGGGTCAGGCACGCAGGCATCTACCGGGCAGACCGCAGCGCATTGGGATTCATCGTAGAAGCCCACGCACTCCGTGCACCTGTCAGGATCGATGATGTAAATCTCGTCGCCCTCGCTGATGGCCTCGTTCGGGCATTCCGGCTCGCAGGCCCCGCAGGCAATGCACTCCTCAGTGATCATGTAAGCCATAGCGTCACCTCCTTCCCTCTTCTTTTCTTTCCCCTCCGGCGGGGACGTTTTGCTATAACTATTGTATCACACAATCGGATAAATTGTCAACGCCCCCTGGCCCCTGGGGATTGGAAGAACTGGCACTGTCTCAGGTGCCTGGCGCTCCCCAAATGCCAGGCCCCTGCTCCTCTTGACAGGCGATGAAAAATAAGGTATAAATGAACTTGATCAGCATATCTTGACAGGGAGAGAGGGCATGGTTGGAGATGAAAGGAAAGAGGAAACGAAGCTGGTGACAGTTTACACCGCCTTTGGACAATGGGAAGCCCACGTCATCAAGGGCAAGCTGGAAAGCGTCGGTATCCCGGTCCTCCTGAGCTACGAGAGCGCGGGCCTGGTCCTGGGCCTGACGGTGGACGGCCTGGGCCAGGTGCGGGTCATGGTGCCGGAGGACAGGGTGGTAGAGGCCAGACAGGCGTTGGAGGAGTCTTCCCCGGACGATTTCCCAGACGATTTAAGGGATGAATAGGCTATTAACCCTATCCATCTTCATCCTCTTCACCTCCATTGATAACTTCGATAACTTCTCTGTCCACGATCTTACGGGCGAAGATGAGGTAGCCGGTATGGGCCACCATGCGGTCCATAGGACGCAAGCGGGCATAGACCGCTTTGTAGGGACGCAAAAGCAGCTCTTCGACCTCCACGTCGGAGAACCCGGCGCGAGGCAGGGCCTCGATCAGACGCACTACCTGGTTGGTGGTAGGCAGGATGGCTCCAAAGAAACCGCCCCCTTTGAGGGCGCTATAAGCCTGAGCCAGGTAATGCCAGGGGGTGCGCACGTCGAGAAAGAGAGCATCCACCTCCCTTTCGTCAAAGCCCTGCCCGATATCGCGCTCTTTGAATTCCACGTAGTCCAGCAGGCCCACCTTTTCCAGGTTAGGGATGGCCGTTTTCAGCATGTCGGGCCTTATTTCGTATGAGTAGACCCGGCCATTGGGTCTCACACTGTGGGCCAGGGCCAGGGTCAGGCCCCCGCTGCCAGTGCCGGCCTCGATCACCCGCCGACCGGACATGATGTTCATCTTGAGCACAATATAGCCGATGTCCTTGGGATACATGATCTGGCTGATGCGCTTGACGTTTTTAATCAGGTCGTGGATGGACGGTTCCAGCACCAGGAAAGGGCTACCTAACTGAGAGCGCACCTCTCGTCCCAAAGGCTGACCAATGACCTCATCGTGTCGCACTATGCCTTTGTGAGTATGCATTTCGTGGCCTGCTTGCAGGCGCACCATGAAACGTTTTCGATCCTTGCTCACCAGGAGCACCACATCGCCTTCCTTCGCTCCAGCCATTCGTTCACCTCTTGGTGGGAGTATTGTAGCACAGGTTGAGAAATTTGGCGAGAGCGTGACCAGGGCGATATCGCCCGGAGACTATTTGGCTCCAGGTTCAAAGCATGGTACAATTATTGATAGCATTGCCAGCGTTCGTTCAATTCTCACGTTCGTTGTTGATCCTTCAGTTTCATAATAGTGCCAGGCCCCTCTTGGGAGGATGAGTGGTCATGACGCGTCTGATATTCATGGGTACGCCAGATTTTGCCCGACCTGTTCTGGAGGAATTGATCGCCCCTTACCAGATAGTGGCGGTCGTCACTCAGCCCGATCGACCGGCCGGCCGGGGGCGCAAGACGACCATCCCCCCGGTGAAGGCTGTGGCCCTGGCCCACGATCTGCCGGTTCTACAGCCCGTTACGTTACGTCAGCCGCAGGTCGTGGCCCAACTGGCCGCTTTGGCCCCGCAGGTCATCGTGGTCGCGGCTTACGGCCAGATACTCCCCCGCCAGGTGTTGACCATCCCGCCCCAGGGTTGTCTCAACGTTCACGCCTCTCTACTGCCCAGGCACAGGGGCGCGGCCCCCGTGGCCGCTGCCATCCTGGCCGGCGATGAGGTGACGGGGGTGACGATCATGCTCATGGAAGAGGGGCTGGACACCGGCCCCATCCTGGCCCAGGCTGAATGTCATATCGCCCCGCAGGATACAACTGAGTCGTTGAGCGGCGAGCTGGCCCTCCTGGGCGCCGCCCTGCTATCCGAGACTTTGCCCGGCTGGCTGAGGGGAGAGATCAAGCCCCAACCCCAGGATGAAAGCCAGGCTACCCATAGCCCCCTGATCTCCAAACAGGACGGCCTCCTGGACTGGACTCAACCGGCCCTGAAACTCTGGCGGCAGGTGCGGGCCTACCATCCCTGGCCGGGGGCCTACACCTATTGTCGAGGCAAACGCCTCAAGATACTCAGAGCCAGCCCCCTGCCGGATTGGGCGGGCCAGGAGAAGCCTGGTGCGGTGCTCTCTCTGCCAGAAGGGCTGGCCGTCGCCGCCGCTGAAGGGGCGCTGCTTCTGGAGGAGGTGCAACTGGCGGGCAAACGTTGTATGGCCGGGCCGGCCTTTGCCTGCGGCCAGAAGGATTTGATCGGTTCCTGTCTGGGCCAGTGACCAACTTGCCAAAACGGGGACTATCTGCTATACTAGGGGTGATAAACGGGGCGTAGCGCAGCCAGGTAGCGCACTTGAATGGGGTTCAAGTGGTCCGCGGTTCAAATCCGCGCGCCCCGACCTGGGGAAAAGAGGCGGCTCCGACCGATGCCCACCAGGCGGAGCAGAACTTGAGGAAACTCCATAACCAACCTTAAAAAAACCATAGATGGTATTGACAACGGAAAGGAAGTGTGGTATACTGAGAGGTGTTGCAAACGTTTGCAGCGATTACCCCCAACGAGATTGATTTTCTCTGGCTTTCCACTTTTGTAATGTAGAAGGTAGGGGTAGAAGATAGTATGTCCTTAACGGCTGATTTCGTCGGGCAAGAAACGGATTTCACGGGTTAGGTATTATATCTGTCTGTGAAATCCGTTTTTTAATCTGCCAGACGTCAGGCGGTCTGTAGATAGGAGGAAGGAGGTGACGTACCGGGCTTAAAGCGGCTTATAGGATTAACATAATGTTAATATCGAGGAAGGAGGAGTCCAAAGATGAAAACTCTAAAAGTATTGATTGGGTTATGCCTGTGTGTGGTGATCGCGGCCAGCTTTGCTAACCTGGCCGCCGTGGCCCAGGAGGAAAAACCCTTCGAAGGCGTTACTTTGCGCGTCTCCATGATCGACGAGATACGAGAGCGCGAGATTGTCAAGCGCCTGCCGGAGTTCAAAGAGATGACGGGCATAGATGTCGAGGTTGACTTCTACGGCTTTGAAGGGCTTTTCGAGCACGACCTGGCCGCCGCCTATGGTCACACCGGGGAGTACGATATAATGCAACTCCACCACCCCGACCTGGCACTCTTCTCCGAGTATCTGGTGGACCTGACCGACAGGTTCGAGAGGGACTGGGACGAGATTGACGTGGACGACATCCATCCCCTGCTGCACGAGACCCACATGAAGTATGAGGGCAAGTGGTACGGCGTGCCCACCCACGTCAACCCCATGAACCTGGTCTATCGGACAGATATCTTTGAGGAGAACGGCTACGAGGTGCCCAAGACCTGGGATGAGACCATCGCCCTGGCTAAAGAGATCACCGAAAAGTATGCCCCGGATATGTACGGCATCACCCTCATGGGCCGCAAGGAAATCCAGGTGGCCTGCACCTATCTGAACTTCCTGGGCGGCTATGACACCTACATCTTCGAAGAAACCGATCGGGGGCTGCTGCCCATCATCAATTCCCCCGAAGCCGTTACCGCCCTGGAGAAGATGGCGGAACTCAAGGACTATGCTTCCCCAGAAGTGTTGGGATATGGCTTCGACGAGAACATGATGGCTTTTGCGCGTGGCGAGGCGGCCATGAGCCTCATGTGGTCTTCCATCATCGGCGTCTATCAGGATCCGGATCAGTCGGTCATCGTGGACAAGTGGGACATGGCCCCCATGCCCGGCAGCGAGCTTCCCGACGGCACGGCCTTCAGCAGGTCCCTGCTCGGCGGCTGGACGGTGGCTATCTCCGTAGACTGCCCTAACCCGGATGCGGCCTGGGAGTTCCTCAAGTGGCTCATCTCCAAAGAATTGGAGACCGAGCTGGTGCCCTACTACGAGAGCTGCCGCATCTCCCTGCTGACCGATCCCGAAATCCAGAAAGATTGGCCTAACTACAGCTCCTTCTACGACATCCTCGAAGCCGGGCCTATCGACTTCCCCGGCGTGCCGCCTGGAGTGAAGGTGGTGCCCAACCTGGAGCTTCTGGACTACATGGAAATCGCCTTGAGCGATGCCCTGACCGGGGCCGCTACGCCCCAAGAAGCACTGGACGCCCTGCAAAGCAGGTACATGACCCTGGCCGTCAAGTGGCAGCTTTACAAGTGACAGACAGGGCTGGCCCGCGTCTATTTCAACCTGACAATCCGAGCCTAGAAAATACTGAAACGACCTGACCGGGCCGGCCTGAGGGGACAAGGCAAAGAGCAGAATAAGAGCCGCTTCGTCATCGCAAACTGCTCTTTGCCTTTGTTTCCCTTTTATTTTTATGAGGGAAAGGAGCAGGACTTTGAGAAGAAAATGGTTAGGCTATCTCCTGCTGGCGCCGGCCATGATCGCCATCCTGGTCATCGTCATCTATCCCCTGGGCTATTCGGTGTACCTGAGCCTGACGGACTTCACGCTCGGCATGCCGATGGTCTCTTTCGTCGGCCTGCAAAACTACCTCGATTTGCTCTCTGATCCCATCTTCAAGACCAGCCTGCTCACCACCATAGAACTGACCACCGCTTCCGTAGCGCTCGAGTTTTTGTTGGGTTTCGGGGTGGCCCTGCTTTTGTACCGCCAGTTCAAGGGCCAGGCCCTGGTCAGGACTATTACCCTGATGCCCATGATGATCACGCCGGTGGTGGTGGGGATAGTGTGGCTGCTCCTTTACCAGCCAAGTTTCAGCCTGGTGAACTACCTGCTCAGCCTGCTCGGCATTCAAGGCCCGCTGTGGCTTCAGAGTCGCCCCTGGGCTTTGATTTCTATCATTATAGCCGAAGTCTGGCATTGGTTTCCTTTCTTCGTGCTTCTGCTCTCTTCCGGCCTGCTGGCCTTGCCCCATGACCCGCTGGAAGCGGCCCGCGTAGACGGGGCCTCAAACGTGCAGATATTCTGGTACATCATGCTCCCCCTGCTCAGACCGTTGATCATGATCTCTTTGCTCCTGCGGATCATAGAGGTGTTCAAGGTGTTCGATAAGGTCTATGTCATGACCGAAGGTGGCCCCGGCACGTTCACAGAAGTGCTCAGCTTCCGCATCTGGAAGGAAGCTTTCATGTTCCGTAACTTCGGTTATTCATCGGCCATGTCTTATTATATGATTATCATCCTCTCCATCCTGGCTATGGTGCTGTTCCGGCTCCTGCGCCGGGCGGAAGCGTGACAACCCACCTGGAGGAGGCACGATGAAAAAAGTCCTTTTTGTCCTGGCTATTATCCTGGTCTTGCTCTTCACCTTTTTTCCTTTGGTCTGGCTGGCCCTGACTTCTATCAAGACCGGCGGCGATCTGTTCCAGATACCGCCCCCCATAATCTTCAAGCCTACCTTTGAGCATTGGATCCACGTCATCAACTTCACCGATTTTGTGCGCTACTATCTCAACAGCCTGATAATCGCCACGGGGAGCGTGCTTTTCGCCCTGACTCTGGCCAGCCTGGCTGCTTACAGCCTGGCCCGCTTCGACATCTGGCGCAAGGAAAACGTGGCCCTGTTCATCCTCTCCGTGCGCATGATGCCGCCGGCCGCGGTGCTTATCCCTATATACCTGATGTATAACCGTCTGCGTCTGCTGGATACCCTGATTGGGCTGATTATCCTCTATGGGGTGTTCAACCTGCCTTTCGCCGTCTGGATACTGCGCGGCTTTTTCGAGGATATCCCGCGTGAGCTGGAAGAAGCGGCTCTGGTAGATGGCTGTTCCCCGCTGGGAGCCTTTATCCGCGTGATCCTCCCCATCGCCCGCCCGGGCCTGCTGGCGACCGGGGTATACTGCTTTGTGCTTTCCATAAACGAGTTCTTCTTCGCCAACGTGCTGGCCGGCAGCAAGGCTCGACCAGTCTCGGTGGCTGTGACTCTCTTCCTGCCCACCGGAGTGCGCGGCACAGAATTCGGCAACGCCTGCGTGGCTGCCCTGCTCATCATGATCCCTGGCATCTTGATGTACGGCTTTTTCCAGCGATACCTGGTGCGAGGCATGACCATGGGAGCGCTGAAGTAATAAATCCTGGAGGTTGCTGTGAAAAGAACGACCGTCCTTACCTTCGTGATCGGCTTGCTCATCATCTCTACTCTCGCCTGTAGCACAGCGAGTCCTGCCCCAACCCCTGACACCCAGGCCACGGTTGAC
>DAOULT010000054.1:0-12195 GCA_034417895.1 Anaerolineae bacterium
GCCTCAGCCACAATGTCGGTGACTCGCGGGGTCTCAATTCTTTTGAAAAGAATGGTATCCCCCTCTGCCCATACCAGAAAACGATCTGTGGGGTTAAAATGTTGAGCGATCCCATCGGGCAGTTGAAGCCTGCCATCTGAAGACAACTCTACGATTTTGATCATCCTTATATCCTCCGTAGGAACAGACTTCTCTATATACTTTATTCTATTCGGCGATAAATAGTGATAAGTCCATGTTATTTCACCCGCCCGGTATAAGGGCGTCGCCCCTGATCCAATGAACCAGGTCGAAGTAGGAGATCACGAACATGAGGGCCACCAACAGGGCCATGCCAACCAGGTGCACCATAGCTTCCCGTTCTCGGGAGATAGGCTTGCCCCCTCGTACCCACTCCAGGAAGGCGAACACCAGACGGCCGCCATCCAGAGCGGGCAGAGGGAGCAGGTTGATCAGGAAAAAGTTCAGGCTCAGGAAGGCGGTCAGACTCAGGAAAGGAAGCCAGCCCTGTTTGACCAGCTCGCCGGTGATGCGGGCGATGCCGATAGGCCCGGCCACCCCGCCCTCCGGCAGCGATTCAGCAGGTATTAAGATGGCTCGCATTATAATATTGAGAGAGTTGACGATCATGATGGTGACTGCCACCGTCTGGTTTACTCCCTGGGCAATGGCCTGCCACGCAGAGGCCCGAATGTAAACGATCTCGTTGCTGATGACGATGCCCATTGCTCCCTGGTCGGATGGCGTATCCTCTGGAAGACGTGGGGTCAGGATGACGCTCAGGCGCTCCCCAGCGCGGCGCAGGATCAACTCGACTTCCTGACCCAAGTGGCGAGCGGTAGTGTCGCTCACGTCGGTTGTAGTATGTATCTCGGCGCCCGCGATAGACAGGATGATGTCTCCCCCTCGTAGCCCGGCCTGGCTGGCCGGAGAATCAGGGGCGACCTCGTTGATCTGCACGTGTCCGGTAGGGGTCGGGCTGCCGATTACGAGGAAGATGAGAGAGAAGATAATCACCGCCAAAAGCAGGTTCATAAACGGCCCGGCGCACATCACGATGGCTCGTTGCCAGGGCTTTTTGCGGGTCAGGCTGTCCTCCGCCTCGAAATCGCTCTCCTCGCCGACCATCTTGACGAATCCTCCGAACGGAATCCAATTGATGCTATACTTCACCCCGCGATGCTCGAACAAGGTGAACATCCGCGGGGGGTAGCCAAAACCAAACTCTTTGACCCCCACTTTCATCCACAGGGCGGCCAGAAAATGCCCCAGTTCGTGCACGAATATCAATAAACTGAGCATGGGAACGACGGCCAGCCATTCCAGACCGCTAGGCCACTGTGCTAATCCTGTCATCTAACATTTTCCTTTCAAGATATAAGTTGGTACACCATATTATATAGGCGGAGAAGGCCGCCTGTCAAGCGGAGCCTGGCCGCTAAGGAGTGAAGTCATCTATAATCTCCCATCTTTTCGCCAAAATGGACTCGGCGTAAATCCACACCTTTTGAGGGAGGTCGAAAGAGGTCCCTCCCCTCCTTCTCAGCTTGATAACGTTGTCGATGCCGTGGTTGTAACACACCAGCGCCCACCAGACATCGCCCTCCATCTGCTCTATCAGCCAGTTGAGATACCTGGCCTGGGCCTTGATGCTATCTTGGGGGTTGTAAGGGCTGCCTTCGCCCCATTCTGCCCAGGTGGCCGGCATGAACTGCGCGATGCCCATCGCCCCCGTGTCGCTGACCGCCTGCGGGTTGAATCTGGTCTCTCGCCAACACTGCGCCGCCAATAGAGTCCAGTCTATATTTTGCTCCCGACCTGTTTTCTGGAACAGTTCAAGGTATGGGATATCCATGAGACAACTTCTCTTCCTGTTATTCTAAAAGAGAGGTAGGTTCGCCGGATGGTGAGGGCGGGGGCGGAGGTGGGGTGGGCGTAGGTTCGATAGGCGGCATGGGCTGGTTTTCACAGGATTGCACCTGGGCCAGATCGCTGATGACGATGTAAGACCGTTCTCCATCAAACTCTACGATGCCCAGGGTCAGGATGCAGACTCCCAGCCAATCTTCAAAAACCCCTCTCAGGGAGACCACCAGACGAAAGGAATCGGGGGCCTCCGAGAAGCCCAGGTAATAAGTCTGACCATCGCTGTACACCCGGGTGATGCGGCCATGAATGCAGGTTTTCTCTCCCACGTGCCGGATAGCTTCTTCCCAGGGGAGGCACGGTATGGCGTCGGCCTGTTCTGGGATGGGGGTCTCGGTCGGTTGCAACGGCACCCTGGTCGGGGTGGGGCGGATCGGGCCTTTGGGGGGAATGATGATCTCCTGGCCGGTACTGAGCCGGGATGGATTTTCAATGTTGTTGGCGACGATCAGGGCTTCCACCGTTACGTCGTATTGCTTGGCTATCTTGGAGAGAGTATCCCCGCTCTGGACGACGTGGATGACGCGTCGCGGCGTGGGCGTAGCGGTGGGCGTGGGCGTGGCGGTGGGCTTATTAGCCTCTGCTGTGAGCGTCTGAGCTTTGGCCGCGTCATAGGTGGCCTGACGAGCCATAGCCGTGGCCTTCTGACTCTCTTTCTGGGCTTCTCCAGAACGAAGAAAACAGCCCTGGACGGCCAATAGTAACACGGCCAGAAGCACGTACAGGTATGACGTGGTGAGTCTTTTCATCTTAACCGCTCTTCCTCTTACCGGGTAAATCTATACCAGGCTTTAGCACGTTATCAGGATGGATGGCTTGAGAGTTGCCGTTTCGCTACCATTGTACTTCAGATGCTCAGGAAGCGCAAGCCTGGGGCAATGTATCCTTTGGGCGCACAAAAAGCACCAAACTCTTCGGGTCATTGGTGCTCTTCGCGGTTCAAGGTGGGTCTAACCAGGCGCTACTTACGTAATTGCCAGGGCGCCGCTATAGTGTTTACGTTCTCGGTTTGAGTTCTTCCCCTTCCTCGGTTTGCGCGTCGGGGTCTTCATGTGGAGCCTCCACATGGCAAGCTCCGCTCAGTCAGGTAGAAACCCCAAAGCGAGGCAGGATAAAGCGCATGGTTACAAACCAGGCACCCAGCACCAGGAGGGGAAAAAGCCCTTCCAGGTTCAGACCGTATATCTCCATATAGCACACATCCTCCTTAAGAATCAGCCAGGGTCGGGCTGTGGCCCAACCTTTCGATCTCGGCCGCAATGGTATAATAGTCAACCCGCCCGGCAAACCTGACCTTATCGTTGACAGCTACCAACGGATAGGGCAGACGATACTTATCGACAGCCTGGATGATATCCTGATTTTGCTGTCGGGTCTGAGGCTCGGCCAGATCGAAGTACCTGACCTCGATAGACGGGCCATAGTTTTGCTTCAACAGATAGGCCGTCAGGTGGGTAGTCTCCTCCAGAGACCGCCGTGGCCCTCAACTGCCTGAGGGGCGGCAGGTCTCGAAATTGCTATCATTGAAAACGCTGACCACAATAGATGGCCCTTCCTGGTGCTCCATAGATCGTGCTCCTTTTTCTTTGTAAGATCAGGCCATGTGATGATGAAAGGCGAACCGCCTTCTATCAGGCGCTTCAGGTAAAGGGTGAACCGCTTGGGGCGCAGGTCTGGCCCTTCGAACTGGAACCTCCCCCACTGAACATGGAGAAGACTTTCTTAACCTTGTGGCCGTGACACTTGGGACACTCCACATCTAATTCGGTCGAAAAACCACGCACGAACTTCTCGAATTTCTCTTTACAATCGGTGCATTCGTATTCGTAGATAGGCATAGGCTCTTACTCCTGCTGTTTGTGTGTTTTTCCTTCGCCGGAAACATTCCCTCTTCCGCCAGAAAGGATCCAGGCTCATACCCCCAGGGGGTATCTCTTCTTATAGTATATCATAGAGCTGTATCTTTGTCAAGGAGCAGGCGGTGCTTTCCGCGTGCTCCGTTTTTCGGCGACCTTCGCCCTTCCAAAGTTGTAGGTGGTGTGATTTTACTGTATAATAAGCCATGGTACGATCTATGTCTCTGCTAAAAGCTCTGGATATCCGCAAAGGAAAAGGCGAAGTTATAGCCCTGGTTGGGGCGGGGGGCAAAACTACCACCGCCCTGCGCCTGGCTGGGGAATGGGGTCGGGGAGCTATCTTCACCACTACCACCAAGATTTTGGAACCCATTCCTGCGGAGGATGAGTGTCTGTTTCTGAGCGAAAGCCAGGAAGAGATTCTGGAGAGCGTACCGCGTTTGCTGAGTGGCTATCCCAGAATTATCCTGGCCGGGCGGCGGCTGGCAGAGATGGCCCCGCAGCGGGATGACGCTTATCCCTTTCCCGTCCGAGCCAATAAGCTCCAGGGCATCTCTCCGGTCGTGGTGGATCGCCTGGCCGAGCGGCTGCCCGAAACGCTCATCCTGGTCGAAGCCGACGGAGCGCGCCACCGCTCCCTCAAGGCCCCGGCTGCTTACGAACCTGTGCTGCCGACTTCCACCACCATCCTGGTACCCATGGCTGCCCTCGACGTTGTGGGCCAGCCTCTAACGCAGGAGCGCGTCCACCGCATCGAGCAGGTGGCCGCGATAAGTGGGGTCGCCCCCGGCCAGACCGTGACCCCCAGGGTGGTGGCTGCGGTGCTGAGCCATCCCCAGGGCGGGTTGAAAGGCATCCCCCCAGGGGCGCAGGCCATCCCCATCCTGAATCAACTGGCCGGAGAGGTCGCTTCGCCAGAGGCGCGGGAGGTGGCCCGCCTGTTGCTGCAAAATGAACGCATCGGGCGGGTAGTGATCGCCTCGCTGCGGGCCCCTCGGCCAGTGCTGGAGATAGCCTGGCCCCGCGTGGCGGCCATCGTGCTGGCGGCTGGAGCTTCGCAGCGCATGGGGCGTCCCAAACAACTCCTGCCGGTGGGCGATAAAACTATGCTTCAACACCTGGTGGACGTCGTCCGGGCCTCGCCAGCCGAGCCGGTCGTCGTGGTTCTGGGGCACCGCGCCGAGGAGATGCGGGTCTCTCTCCAGGAGGAGGACGTGGCAATCGTGGTCAACGAAGACTGGGAGGCCGGCCTGAGCGCCTCGGTGCAGGCCGGCCTGAACGCCTTAGCTCCCGACGTCCGGGCGGCCCTGTTCGTCCTGGCCGATCAGCCGGCCCTCACCGCCGAGGTCATCGCCCAGGTCGTGGAGCGTTACCGCCGCACGAGGAGCCCCATCGTCGTCCCTACCTACCGGGGGCAGCGCGGCAATCCCGTCCTCTTCGACCGCGCCCTCTTCCTTGAACTGATGCAGGTCAAAGGCGACCAGGGAGGACGCAGCCTCCTCAGCCGCTACCCGTCCAGAGTGGAGGAGGTGGCGGTGTCTTCTGCGGGAGTGCTGGTTGATATCGATACCCCGGACGATTACCAAAGGCTGATGAACGATTTATTAAATGGACGATGTTCACCATCGCCAGAATAGAAGTCGATCCTTACGCCAGTTCAGTATACGCCGTTGCTATGACGATCATCCAATACCAACGCGAACCAAAGCACATTTAGGAGAGAACAATGGGTATTGATATTGTACCTGTTTGCCCCATCTGCGGCGGGGAGGTTGTTCTGAAAGAGGTCGAAAAGCTCATTCGGGGCGGCAACGACGTGGTTGTCGTCAGGGTTTTGGCCGGAGTGTGCCTGAAGTGCGGCGAGAGAATTTACGACAAAGAAACCCAGGAAGAGTTTCAAAGGCTGCGCCGTGAACTCCGCGAGGGCAGACACGAAAAGCTGAAACGATTGGGCTTTGTCTACGAGATTTGAGGAGGGCAAAATGAAAGTTGCAGTGGTGATCGAAAAAGACGAAGACAGCTACTTTACGTATTGTCCCCAGCTTCAGGGTTGCTATACCCAGGGCGATAGCTTTGAGGAAGCGTTGGACAATATCCGGGATGCCGTCAGGCTGCACGTTGAGGACCGGCTGGCGAGTGGGGAGCCTGTTCCTGACGCGGAGATGGGTTGATAACATTTCGCCCCAATCGGGCCATTCGCGACGTTCGTGGTTCAAGAACACATCAGAAAGGAAAAAATTCGTGCCTGTTTTAGCTTCCATCAAAAACCTGATAGTAGATATGGACGGCGTTCTGTTTCGCGGCCACCAGACTTTGCCGGGGGCCGGAGAGTTCATCGGGATGCTGCGAGAGAAGGCGATGCCCTTTTTGCTTTTGACCAACAACTCCACCCGCACTCCGGCCCAATACGTGACCAAGTTGCAGGACATGGGCATCGAGGTGGCGGAGGATAATATCCTGACCTCGGCGCAGGCGACGGCCCTTTACCTGGAGCGGGTGGTGCCGCCCGGAGCCGGGGTTTACGTCATTGGCGAGGACGGTTTGCGCGCCGCCATGCTGGAGAAGGGATATCGGGTGGTAGAGGAAGGAGTTGACGTGGTGGTGGTCGGGCTGGATCGCTACCTGACCTACGAAAAGCTGAAAATAGCGGCCCTGGCTATCCGGCAAGGGGCGCGTTTCATTGGGACAAACCCCGATAAGACTTTGCCTACCGAGGAAGGGTTTCATCCCGGAGCCGGGTCGATGTTGGCGGCGGTGGAGGCCGCCACTGACGTGACGCCTACCGTCATCGGCAAACCGCAGACCGCCATTTTCGACCTGGCTTTGACCAAACTGGGCGTGGGTAAAGAAGGCACAGCCGTCGTAGGCGACCGCCTGGACACCGACATCCTGGGCGGGTACAGGGCCAGTTTGATCACCATCCTGGTCACCTCCGGCGTCGCCACCCGTCGAGACCTGGCTGGCTCCGAGGTCAAGCCTGATTTCGTGTTCGACGATCTGCGTCATCTGGGCCAGGTCTGGCTCTCGCCAGGCAGGAGAAGAAAGTGAAACCCCTATCGTTCTCTCCCCATCCACCAGGCCGCCCTTACCTCCTCCGCTCCCAGAACCCACGACGCTGCCAGGTAGATCGCTCCCCCCAGGGCGATGCTCCCCACGCTGCCCAGAACGGCGCTCGTCCCGTCCGTCAGCCGGACGAAGAGACTCACGCCCAGGCCCATCAGTGTGGCCGCCCCCAGAGTGCGCAGCAGCGAAGAGAGCAGCCGGCCCTCGTCGATCCCTGCCAGACGCGGCCGCATGACCGCCACCAGGATGCTGACCTCGATGATGGTGGCTACCGAATTAGCCAGGGCCAGGCCGCCGTGAGCCAGGGGGCCGATCAGAAGCAGGCTGAGGACGATGTTCAGCCCCATAGCCATTACGCCCACCACAACGGGGGTCAGGGTGTCGTGCTGAGCGTAGAAAGCGCGGGTCACGATCTCCAGGACGGCGTGGGCGAAGAGACCCAGCGCATAGAATTGCAGGGCATAGGTCACAGCCTCCGTCGAGCCGGCGTCGAAGGCTCCCCGCTGGAAAAGCAGCCGCACGAGCGGATAACGCAGCGTGAAGAGGCCCACGCTGGCCGGAATAGCCAGGTAGAGGACGGCCCGCAGCGTGGAGGACAAAGCATCGCGCATCTCGGCCTGCCGTTCTCCGGCGGCCAGGGCGGCGAAGGTGGGAAAGGCGGCGGTGGCTACGGCCTGGGCAAAGATGCCCTGGGGCAGAAGCATAAGCAGCCAAGCGTAGTTTAAAGAGGCCAGACTGCCCTCGACCAATCCCGAAGCCAGGATGGTGTTGACCAGAAAATTGAGTTGTACCACCGCCAGACCCAGAGCGCGAGGCAACATCAAACGCCCCACGACTCGCACCGCGGGGTCGCTCAGGCCCAGGTGGGGCCGATAGATCATCTTTCTTTTCATCAGGCCCGGCACCTGGATAGCCAGGTGGAGCATGGCCCCGACAATCACTCCTACCGCCAAGCCGTGGATGCCCATAGTCGGAGCCAGGAAGATGGCCCCCCCGATGATGGACAGGTTGTAGATGGCAGGGGCCAGGGCGGGCAGCAGAAAATGCTGAAAAGAGTTGAGGATGCCCATCACCACCCCGCTGACCCCGAAGAGCACCGAGGAGACGAGCATCAGGCGCATCAACTCTGTGGTGAGGGCCTGTCGGTCTGCATCAAAACCTGGGGCCACCACCCGGGCCACCAGCCAGGGAGCCAAAAGGGCCAGCAAAACAGCTAAGCACCCCAGGCTCAAAAAGACCAGGCTGATGATGGCGCTGCCCAGTTGCCAGGCCCTTTCCTTCTCATTGCGGGTCAGGAAGCCCGCAAAGATGGGGATGAAAGCCGAGCCTAGAGCGCCACCGGCGATGAGCTGGAAAATGAGATCGGGCAGGCGAAAAGCAGCCAGATAAGCGTCCAGGTCGCGGCTGGTGCCGAACTGTTGACCGATGATCATCTCGCGGGCCAGGCCCAACAGACGGCTGACCAAAAAAGCAGCCATGACCACGCCCGCAGCCCGCACGATCTGTTTTTTGCTCATCTCGCCGGGTTCTGTTCCTCGTCGATCATCCTCTCCAAGCGCGCGACCACCATGTCGAGGGCCACGGTGTTGAACCCCCCTTCAGGGATGATGATATCGGCGTAGCGTTTGCTAGGCTCGACAAACTCCAGGTGCATGAGTCGAACAGTGCTCAGGTATTGGTCGATGACCGACTGCATCGTCCGTCCCCGCTCGGTGATGTCCCGTTGCAGACGGCGAATGAAGCGCAGGTCGGCATCGGCATCGACGTAGATTTTAATGTCGATCAGTTCCCGCAGGGCTTTTTCAGCAAAGATGAGAATGCCTTCCACCAGGATTACTCGTTTTGGTTCCACCCGTCGGGTCTGATCTGTACGGCTATAGGTCGTAAAATCGTAGAGAGGGACGTTAATGCCCGCTCCCTTCTGAAGGGCTTGCAGATGCCCGACCAACAGCTCACTTTCCAGGGCATCTGGATGATCGAAGTTGCCTTTGCCCCGTTCCTTGGGAGGCAGGTGGCTGAGGTCTCTGTAATATGAATCGTGTTGGATATAAGCGATCCGGTCCCGTCCCACCTGTTTCAGGATGATTTCTGAGACGGTCGTTTTGCCCGAACTACTGCCTCCCGCTACACCAACGATGATCGGATACATTTGTTCACCTCTTTGCGGTTAGAGTCCGTGATTGGCTGCCAGCCCCTCTGTCGGCAGAAAGGCCAGCAAAGCCACCACAAAGCTCAAAACTGAGATGAGAGCCAGCCTCCACCTCGACCGGCCAGGCAGGGTGCGGGCGTGAAGCAGAGCGGCGTAGAGCAAACCCACCACCAGCGACCAGGCTCTCCTGAAATCCCGATCCCAATAGCGTCCTGAACCGAGATAAGCCCACCACGCGCCCAGCAGCAGGCTGACCGCCAGGGCCGTAAAGCCAATAGCTAAAGCCTGGCCGCTGATTTCGTCGATGACCTCCGGCGAAACCTTCGAGGAGGGGAAAGACGCTCTGGCCGCCAGAAAATGCTCCCACAGATACAGCAGACCGCACCCGCAGGCCACAGCCCAGGCCCCATAAGCAATTAACAACAAACAAACCTCCACCAGTATTTTAACGCCTGTCAACTAATCGCTCCCTCATCTCTTCGACCAAAGCAGCCCACCTCCGCCCAGGGCAATCGTCTGCTGCTGCCGCCAGCCTGATCCGTGCTTCGTTCTTTTTTTCTACGGTGATGGTGGCCCATAGACGACTGGGGGCAAAGCATAGGGACAGGATCAACCCCCCCAGTCCGAGCAAAGCTCCCCCCATGACCAGACCTGAACCGGGGTCCCTGACCGCTCGCAGAACGGCGTAGTGCTCCATGTCTATCTGATATGTCATGTCCTCCACCTGAATAGAGGCGCTCTGTTGAAGAGGTACAGGTATGAATTCGTCGAGGAGAAGTTTCGTCTCCTCAGAACGATAGGCCCGGATCGTAAACCCCGCCGAGGAGAAGTCGCCTTCTGACCAGGAGTGGTAGAAGGTAACTTGAAAGATGATGTTCAGAGCCGGCGCGGAGAAATAACGCTCCTCCTGGTCGGCGAAGAAGAACAGAGAAATCTCCTCCTGAGCCTCCGTATCCTTGACAAAAGGTTGCAGGAGGATGGGTTGACCCTGGGCATCGAGGCCTTTCATCCGCAGCAGCGGGCCGTGAGAAAGAGAATGAAAGGACATACCTCCCGCGGCCAGAGGGTGAGTGGCGTCGATAGTGGCTTGCCTGACCTCCTCACCGGCCTTCAGAACGGTGACCGTGGCGGCCATCTGTTGCTGCTCGGAGCCTGGTTGCAGCCTATCGAGACGGAGCTGGGAGCCGGTGCCGTGTCCGATGTCGTAGGCCAGACCGGGGCTGAGGATAACCTCCTCTTCCCAGCGGCCTAACCGATTACTAAGAACGACGCCCACCACGATCAGCACCAGACCGCCATGAACCAGGAAAAAACTCCACTGGCTGAAACGGAAACGTTCGGCGCATAGATAGACCCTATCTCCCTCCCTGTCCACCAAAACGCGGTAGATGCGCCTTTTCAGAAAAGCGCTCAAGGTCTCCACTACCTGTTCCATCTGCTCTGGGGAAGAAACGAAGGCCAGCGAGGTCTGACGGGCGGCGGTGGCGAAAAAGCGATCTTCCCGCCGGACGTCAGGTTGTCTGGGAGAACGCCAGATGGCATCCAGGCGTTCAGCCAGGCCAACGAGCAAACTGAACACCAGGGCAGCTAGGAGCAGCCTGAACCATAGAGAATCGTAGACATCGAACAGGCCCGCCCTTTCCAGGAACCAGGCCCAGAGAGGGTATCTGTCCTGCATAACCGCCAGCCTCCTGGCCCGCTCCGCAGCATCCATTTGGTCAGGCATCTGGGGCAGCACGATCCCCAAAACAACGGCCAGGGCCAGGATAAGAAGCAGGATGGAAGCCAGCCTGACCGAACCGAAGAACCTCCACAAAGTATTCAGGATTTGGCCTGGAACCGGGGTCATAATAAAAACACCATGTAATCCAAAAGCCCCGATAGTCGGGGCTTCTAATTGTAGCCCAGAGCCACCCATCGGACTTGAACCGATAACCTAGCGCTTACGAAGCGCTTGCTCTGCCGATTGAGCTAGGGTGGCATGGTGGTGATAGAGCATGGTAGTTGACTGCTGCTTTAATTATAGCACAACTTTTCCATTCCCCCAAATCGCGCCGAGCCGCCAGCGCGGACGGTGGCGGCCCGGACACAAGAGCGCATCAGGCGCCTGGCACTAACAACGAACGTTTGCTGTTGCCAGGCGCCTGAAGCGTCACTCGGCCTTGTACTCGTATTCCCAGTTCATGGCCTCCAGTTTCTCGATAAACTCTACCACGGCCTCGACCAGCACCTTACGCATGGCTTCCCCTTTTTCTTTGGTGCCTTTGGTCGGGTCGCCGCTGGCTCCGTAGGGGGTCAGTTCGCGGAAGAGCCACTTGATATCGGCGTTAGGCGGCAGGTCGGGCACTCTGCCTTTGGCCTGTTCCATCTGCACCAGGTGGGGGAACAGGGCCAGGCAGATGGACGTTTCGCCTTCTCCGGCGTGGCCCAGACCGTCCCAGACCTCGAAGGTGCCAGGCGGAAGAAGCTCACCGGCGGTGACCCACCAGGCATCCTGGACGGCGATCTTCATCTCTGGATGCTGAACTTTGACGGTACGGGCCGCGATCTCAATGGGGGCGCTATTGCCATCGTGGCCGTTGAAGATGAAGACCTTGTGGATGCCCTCGCGATGCAGGGACAGAAGGATATCCTTGATCACCTCGGTCAGCGTTTCGTAGCGCAGGGAGATGGTCAGGGAGAAGTCCTTGTAGTGCTCGCTCATGCCGTACCAGAGGGGGGGCAACACCATCAACCCCTGCACCCGCTCGGCTACCTCCTTGGAAAGCATATAGGAGACCAGGGCGTCTGTGCCAAAGGGCAGGTGGTCGCCGTGATTCTCCAGCGAGCCTATAGCCAGGATAGCTTTGTCATACTCACGCTTTTTCCACTGAAAGCCGGTCATCTCTTCTACGAGAAATGTGCTCATCTTTACACCTCTTCCTTTCAAATTAGGAGCAGCAAGCAGCGAACAACGAACGTTCGCTGTTGCCGCTTGCTGCTCTCCATTACTTACACCCAGCGGCCAGGGATAGGCCCCTGGAAACCAGGTTTTTGCTAAAAAACCTGGTTTCTTCTGTTACCTACGGTGTGACCTCCGTGACGAAGCTATACACCCCGTCATCGACCAGGATGATGGTCACGCTCTTGGTCGGGATGCGCTTGCCTTCCTCGTAGGTGATGACTCCCGTTACCGCCTCGAAGCCCTCCGTCGCCGCCAGA
>DAOULT010000055.1:0-9673 GCA_034417895.1 Anaerolineae bacterium
CGATGAAAGCAGTGCTGATGCCGTAGTTGGAGGTTGGAAGTTGGAGATTGGAGACTGGAGACTGTGTGACACGCTGATCATCGGGGGAGGCGGAGCGGCCTTGCGGGCGGCCATCGCCGCTCACGAATCGGCTCCCGAGCGGCGCGTGGTGCTGGTCACCAAGGGGAAGCTAGGCCACAGCGGGGTGACGGCCACCGCCTGCTCCGACCGCATGGCCTTCCACGCCACCCTGCCCACCACCGAGCCGGGCGGCCCCGAGGCCTGGCGCTACCACGCCGCAGACATTTATCGCCTCGGCGGCTGCATCTCCGACGCCGACCTGGCTGAGGCGCTGGCCCGCCACGCCGCCGAAGCCTTCGACTACCTTGATCAGTTGGGCGTGCCCTTCGTCCGTCGCCCTGACGGCACAGTAGACCAGTTCGTCACCGACGGCTCCAAATACGCCCGCGCCTGCTACACCGGCCCCCACACCGCCAACCACATCCACGCCGCGCTGCTAGGCCGCTTCCGCGAGTTGGGGCTGGAAGCCTGGGAGCAGACCATGGTCGCTGAGATGCTGCCCTCGGTTGGCGGCCGGCGGATCGCCGGAGCGCTTTTGGTTGACGAGCGCAGCGGCGAGCGCACGGTGGTGCAAGCCAGGGCGGTGGTGCTGGCTACCGGCGGCGCGGGGGCGGCTTTCGCCCTCAACGTTTTCCCCGATGACTGCACCGGCGACGGCTATGCCCTGGCTTATCGCGCCGGCGCCCGGTTGGTCAACCTGGAGTTCATCCAGATCGGCCTCTCCTCGGTCAAGACCAGGCTGGCCTGTTCGGGCAGCATGATGAGGGCCTTGCCGCGCTTGGTCAACGATCACGACCAGGAGTTTCTGGCGCGCCATTTTGCCCCGGACAGATCGCTGGCTCAGGTCTACAACGTTCTCTTCGCCAAGGGCGCGAGCTGGCCGGTGTCGCTGGAGGAAGCGTCGCACCGCATTGACGTGGCCGTGGAACGCGAGCGAGTGGCCGGGCGGCGCGTCTTTCTCGACTTCAGCCGCAACCCGGCTGGCCTTGACTGGGAGGCGCTGGACCCGGCCATTCTCCGCTGGTATCGGGAGGTCAAGGGGGTGAACCTCGACCACCCGGCCCCACGCCAAAGCCCACTGCGCCGTCTGGAAACCATCAACCCCCAGTCGGTAGCCTGGCTACGGGAGCGGGGCATTGACCTGAAGGCCGGAGAGTGGCTGGAGATCGCCCCGGCCATCCAGCATTTTCAGGGCGGGGTGAAGATCCGCCCCCAGGGAGAGACCACGCGGCCCGGACTCTACGCGGCAGGCGAGGTGGCCGGCGGACAGCATGGGGCCAACCGCCCTGGAGGTAACGCCCTGCTCGACTGCCAGGTCTTCGGGCGGATCGCCGGAGAGTCAGCAGCGCGGACAGCGGCCCAACTCGCCCCGCTGGATGGGGGCGCGTTGACGGCGGCCACGTCTGGGCTGACCGCGCTGACAGAGGAAGGCGGACTACCAGCCGCCGAGGTGCGCGCCTGCGCTCAGCGCATCGCCGCCGACGCGGCCGGGGTGGTGCGCACCGGGGCGGGTCTGCGGGCCGGGCTGGAGGCGTTGGCCGCCTTGCGCGCCGGGGGGCTGACAGCCGACGAACATGGCCTGGCCTATGCCGTGGAGACGTACAACATCCTCAACGTGGCGGAGCTGGTGATGAGAGCGGCCTTGTTTCGAGACGAGAGCCGGGGGCCACACCTGCGCTTTGCCTCGCCAGGCGCTGCTAAGCCCCTTCCCCGAGACGACGATCGCTGGCAGCGCTACATCGTGATCCAACGCGGCAGAGACGGGGCCGAGTTGTACACCGAGGAACCGATCCGTCCACTCCAGGAGCAGCAAGAGTAACCATCCAAATCCCTGATCCAGAATACCCACTCTGCCAGGTTTGTGGGGTTTTTGTTTTGTGGATAGAAACGTGGGTATTTTGCGCAAAATCAAGGCAACACAGTTTTGCGAACCACTGAAATTGTGGTATCATTGTGAACTGAGGACACCATCCCGGAGGGTAAGGATGCTGGAACTGATAATTCTAGGCTCCGGCACGGGGATACCTGCTGCTGAGCGGGGGGCGCCTGGTTTGGTGGTGAAAGTGGGGGGCCGACCGCTGCTCTTCGACAGCGGCAGCGGGACTCTGGGGCGCCTGCTACAGGCGGAGGTCAACCCGCTGGAGCTTGATCATCTTTTCTACACCCACAAGCACATAGATCACGTGGCTGATCTGGCCCCTTTCCTGCAAGCCGCGCTCCTGACTGGCCGCGAACGGCTTCTGGAGATAGTGGGGCCGCAGGGCTTTCGAGCCTACTACAACCGCCTGCTGAGTCTTCACCCCTCGCTCCGCCCCAGGACTTTTAGAGTCAACCTGTGGGAAGTGCGTAAAGATCGGCTGACCTATCCCACTTGGTCGGTGCTGACGGCGCCAAGCGGCCACACCGCCCATAGCGTGGGCTATCGAGTCCAGACGGACGAGGGAAGCATCGTCTACTCAGGCGATGCCACCTATAGCCAAAGCCTGGTAGAACTTTCCAGAGAGGCCGACCTGCTGGTGCTGGAGTGCTCCTACCCTGACGAGCGGCAGGTGTCAGGCCACCTCACCCCCTCTCTGGCCGGACAGATCGCTGAAGAGGCAGGCGCCAGGCAGTTGATCCTCACCCACCTCTATCCGCCCTGTGACCAGGTTGATGTGGTGGCCCAATGCCGCAAGGCTTACGCCGGCCCCATCCTGGTGGCCCATGACCTGATGCGGCTGAAAATTGACAAACCCCGATGAGGGTGATAAACTAGAAGCGATATTATTAGTGCCTCCAGGTGCCGGGCATCTGACATGCTACATCATTGTGTGAGGAGGAGCGCAATGCGCAAAATCGAAATCATCGCCGCAGAGGTTCGCGCTGAGGCCGAGTTGAAGAACACGAAGACGGCCCAGACTATATGGGATGCCTTACCCATTACCGGCCGGGCCAACACCTGGGGAGACGAGATATACTTTTCCATCCCCGTTAATCTGAAAGAAGAGAACGCCCAAGCGGTGGTAGGGCTGGGCGATCTCGGATACTGGCCGCCGGGCAAAGCCTTTTGTATCTTTTTCGGCCTTACCCCTTCCAGCCGGGGCGACGAGATCCGGCCCGCCAGCCCGGTCAACGTCTTCGGCAGGGTACTGGGCGATCCCAAAATCTTCAAGCAGGTCAAGGACGGGACCGAGGTGGTAATACAACAGGTGGAATAACAGACCCTTCGGGTTTTTAAAACCCAAAGGGTCTCCCACAAAGATTTTATACTTTGTGCTCTTTGTATGCTTTGCGGTTAAGGTTCCGCACCACCTTTGATCACTTTTTCCACCGGATTGGCGCCGTAGCGATAACCCAGGTGGCGGTAGTTGGGAATACCCAGAATGAGGATATCGGCCTTTTTGCCCACTTCCAGGCTGCCCACCTCTTTCCCCAGGCCGACGGCGTGGGCGGCGTTGATGGTGGCCGCCGAAATAGCCTCGGCAGGCAGTAGCTTCAGGTAGCGACAGGCCAGGGCGATGATAAAGGGCATGGATTCGCAATAGCAGGTGCCGGGGTTGAGGTCGGTAGCCAGGGCCAGGGCGACCCCGGCCCCGATCATTTTGCGGGCCGGAGTGTATTTGTGATGGCCCAGGCCGAAAGGGGTGCCCGGCAGAGACACGGCTATGGTGTTCGAGGCCGCCAGGGCTTCAATTTCCTGGTCGGTGGTGCACACCAGGTGATCGGCCGACACCGCCCCCAGTTCGACGGCCAGAGCCGTGCCCCCCAGCGGTTTGAACTCGTCGGCGTGAATCTTGGGGCTTAGGCCCCACTCCCTGGCCCGTTCCAGGATCCGTCGCGCCTGCTCCACCGAAAAAACCCCCTCCTCGCAGAACACGTCGCAGAAGAGGTCGGCCCCCGGCCTTCGGTTTTCGGCCACGGCGGGGAGCATGTCCTGCACCACCAGGGCCACGTACTCGTCCGTCCGCCCTTCATACTCCTGCGGCACGGCGTGGGCTCCCAGGAAGGTAGGCGCCAGATCGACGGGATGGCTGGCGTCCAGCTCTTCGATGGCCCGCAGCATCTTCAACTCGTCAGCCACGTTCAGGCCGTAGCCCGTCTTGGCTTCGGCGGTGGTGGTGCCGTGGGCCAGCATTACGTCCAGACGGGCGCGACTTTGCGCCACCAGTTCATCCAGAGCAGCAGCCCGCGTGGCTCGCACGGTGCTCATGATGCCCCCGCCGGCGGCCATGATCTCCATGTAGGTTGCGCCCCCGATGCGTAACTCAAACTCGTCCTCGCGGGAGCCAGCGAAGACCAGGTGAGTATGAGGATCGACGAAGCCCGGCATCACCACCCGGCCTGTGGCTTCGATTTCCTCTCGTGCTGCGGCTCTGGCTCTCACTTCCTCCGTAGTTCCCACCAGGACGATACGCCCCTCGCTCACCGCCAGCGCCCCGTCTTCGATGAGGCCCACATCGCTCATAGCCGCCCCACGTTTTGGGCCAGCGGGCGAGGCCAGGGTCAACAACTGGTGGGCGCTATGGATCATGAGATCAACCTGCATCGTTTACGCTCCTTCGCCAGTTATTTGCGCCCCCAACGCCTGCTCGAAGGTCTCCACCAGAGCCGGATCGACGCCAGCGATTTCCGCCACTGCCCGCACGGTCGAAGGCAAGGGCCTCTCCCACAGCCACTCGACCCGCAGCCAGAAGCCGGGCACGACTTTCGAGTGGTAGACGCCCTCCGCATCGGGCAAAGCGATCTGATAATGGTTATCCGCTCCCAACTGGTAGAATTCGGCCCGTCTCCGCTCAGGGTCGAGCAGCCAGTATTCGCCCACGCCAGCCGCCTCGTATTCGACAAATTTCTCCCCCCGATCGCGGGCCACGCTCTCCGGCGAAACGATCTCCACCGCCAAGTCAGCCGCGCCGTCCAGGTAGGTCTGGCGGACGATGTCCATCCGTTCCCTAGACACGAAGAGCAGGTCCGGCTCGCGACCTGATAAGGCCAGTTTCATCTGGAAAGGAGCGCTGAGCACCAAACCCAGATGGCGCGTCTCCACGTAGATCCCTAGAACGGCCCCCAGAAAATCGCTCAACCTCTGATGCTGATACGATGCTGGCGAAAGCATGATCACCTCCCCATCGACCCACTCGGCCAGGGTGTCTTCGTCGGCCCAGGCCAGGAACTCTTCGTAGGTCATTCTGCCGGGCGGCGGTTGCCGATCCCCGGCGGTGACCTGGATTTGTTTTTGCTCTACAGCCATGTCACACCTGCCTTTCGACACTCCACTTGCATCCTCACCTCGAACAAATATAGCATAACACAATTTCGGGAAATATTCAACCTTGACACCTGGCCTTGAGTGGTGTATACTGTACTATAGAAAAACGGTGCTGAGAAAACGCGGAGGCGCATTTTCTCAGGACTACAGAAACATTGAAAATTTCTACACCTTACCCTCCCCAAGGCAAAGCTTGCATCGTATTTTAGTAATATCACACATCATTACACTCCGCTTGTGGGTTAAGACTCGGTTAAGAGACAGTAATGAAGACGAAGAGCTTACTCGAGACCTGGCTGAAAGCGAGGTAAATTTGCCTTAGAGGAGGGCAACATGCTCGATGATTTCTCTTGGCTGACCCAGACGGACGACACTGAGAAGGACATCGAACCCAGACGCAAGCGATTGGAAAGGCTCTCTGAGATTCTGCGCCGTTCGAAGACAATGCCTACAGCAGAGGATCCTTGGCGGCAGGCCGTTCATCAACGGTTCAGTGCCCGTCCGAAAAGTGGGTCAGATATCTTGTCAGACGGTAGCCAGGATGGCGGATAGCTCCAAGTAGCAGCAATGTGAGTCAAGATGACGGGGTGCAAAGCCGTTTTGTGTACATCACACAGACGGCTTTTACGTTGTTTATAACGCAAAGGAGGAATCACGTGGGCTTTCTCGATAAAGTGAAATCTTTGTTCGCCGCCGGGGAGGGAGAAGAGGCCGACGCCCTCTGGATTTACGTCCGCTGTGAGCGGTGTAACGAGCCTATCAAGACCCGTATCGACCTGCGCCACGACCTGACCCCCCGTTACGAAGCGGGAGGATATTTCCTGCGCAAGACCCTGATGGGCAGCCGCCGACGATGTTTTCAGCCTATCGAGGTAGAAATGACCTTTGATTCCGGTCGCAACCTTCTGACTAAAGAGATCACGGGCGGCCAGTTTATTACCAGGGAGGAGTACGAGGAGGAATATGAGGAGGACGCTTGACTACAACTGTGCTAAAGTTGCTGGCGGCCATCACTTTTTGGGGCTTATCCTTCGTAGCCACCAAAATCGCGCTGGCCGAGGCTTCACCCTCAACCGTCGTCTTCCTCCGCTTCACCCTGGGCGCTGTGCTGCTAAGCTCCATGATGTTCTGGCGGGAACGGGACTCGCTTACAGTGCGCGGCCGAGATGTGCTTTACCTCTGCCTTCTGGGAACGATCGGCGTTTTCATCCACCACCTTATTCAGACCAGCGGCCTGGTCTACACCAACGCTTTCAGCGCTGGCTGGCTCGTAGCCCTCAACCCCGCCTTCACCGCCCTGCTGGCCCGCTTATTCTTGCAAGAGCGTTTTGGCCCCACCCGCTTGGTGGGCATGATCGTAGCCTTCGGTGGGGCTTTGCTGGTCATCAGCCGGGGGCAGCTTGACGCCTCTGTCCTCAACCTGCCCCGCACCCTGGGCGATGCCCTGGTTTTAGCCAGCGCCTTCAACTGGGCCATCTACTCCGTGCTGGGCAAGAAACCTCTGCGCCAGCATCCGGCCCTGGTGGTGACCGGCTACGCCGTCGTCATCGGCTGGCTGATGCTGAGTCTCCTGTTTGCCTGCACCGGAAACTGGGAAGAAGTCGGCCACCTTTCCTCCAGTGGATGGGCAGCCATCGCCTTCCTCGGCCTTTTCTGTTCGGGGCTGGCCTATCTCTTTTGGTACGACGGCCTGCAAGAGATGGACGCCTCTCAGGTGGCCGTCTTCCTGTATGTGCAGCCGTTGGTCACCCTGCTAGGGTCTCATTTCATCCTGGGAGAGCAGATTCCCATTATTGCCCTGCTGGGCGGCCTTATCATTATAGTCGGCGTTTACCTGGTTAATAAAGGACGGCCAACCCCTTCCCCTCCTCGGTCTCCAGGCCCCGGCGCCGCAGGAAATCCTCTACCCCAAGGAGAAAAGCCATAACGTAATCCCGCGAGGCGGCCCGCCCCATGTTGCCCACGCGGAAAATCTTACCGGCCAGCTCATCTAACCCTCCGGCGACCATGACCCCGTGTTCTTCCCTCAGAAACGTGATCAGGTCCGCAACCGGGAATTCAGGACGGGCCTTGACTGCGGTGGTCAGGGGAGAGGCGTGGGCATCCTCCACAAACATCTCGAAGCCCAGAGCTTGCAGACCGTCCCGAATCCAGCGCGAAGCCCGGGCGTAGCGCGCAAAGTGATTCTCCAGGCCCTCCTCCAGGATGCGGCGCAGACTGGCCCGCAGGGTGATGATGTTGCTGGTAGCCATCGTGACCGGATAAGGGTGCCAGGAGCCCCAGTTAATAGCGTACCACTTCCAGGTTTGCAGGTCCAGGTACCAGCCGTGGTGGCGGTTCGGCTTGGACTCGATGATGTCCCAGGCGCGCGGACTGATGGAAATGGCGGCCACGGCGGGCGGCGTTTCCAGGCATTTGTTGCCCACCGTGACGCACAGATCGATGCCCCACTCGTCCACAGGCAAAGACATGCCTCCCATCGAGGACACCGCATCGACGATGATGGGCCGCTCGTATTCGTTGGCCGCCGCCGCGATCTCCTTCAGGGGATTAATGACCCCGCTGGAAGTTTCGTGGTGCACGACGGCCACCGCCTGGATGTCCTCATCCTGGGCCAGACGCTCCCGCACCGCCTCCGCCGAGGCCGGCTGCCCCAGAGGAAAATCCAGCATCACAGGCTCCAGACCATAGCCTCGCGCAATGTGGGCCAGACGCTCGCCGAAAAAGCCGTTGTTGGGCACCAGAACTTTCTCGCCCGTAGCCAGGAGGCTCCCCAGGGCCGCGTCCACCGCCCCGGTGCCGGGCACGGTCATTATATAAAGGTCGTTTTCCGTCTGGAAGACTTTCTTCAGGCAATCGATGGCGTCGTTAAAAATTTCCATCCAGGCCGGGCCATAGTGGGGCATGGTGGGGGTAGCCATGTAGCTCAAAAGCTCCTCGTCGGTGTCCACCGGTCCCGGAATCATCAACTTTAATCTATCCACTTTCAACCTCCCATTATTGATGGTGTCTAATATACCAGCCTTTGACCTCTGTGTCAAACCAGATTAAAGCCACAGAGGGCACGGAGAACACAGAGAAAGAACCGCCGATGAACACAGATTAACGCAGATTCTTCCCTCTGTGCACTCTGCGTCCTCTGTGGCTAAAACTACTGAGTTACCAGGTTAGCTGTTTTTCCATGGCCGTCAGGGCTTCGACAGCCGGGCGGGCGATGATAGGGCTAAGGGCCGGCGCATCTTCGCGATAAAGGATGGAGTACCAGCGCAGCGACTCACAATAGCCGCGCCAGGGGTCGCAGCCAAAGCCCATCATCAGGAACATGGGCCCCATCCAGGGCCAGTTAGCCGCCGCATAGCGGTAGGCTTCGACCAGATAGAAAGCCTGCTGCTCTTCGCTCACCTCGGCCCAGGAGTGTTCATCTTCGCCACAGCCGCCGGGTCGGTGTACGATCCAGCTAAACTCGGTGGCCCACACCTGCTTGCCGCCGTCGCCGTTGTTGACCATGATCTGATATTGCTGCTCAGCGCGGCGGAAGAAGACCGGCTTGTTGGTCTGTTCAGGCGGCGTGTCGGGCGCATAGCTGCCGCCGTAGGGATGAGAGCCTAGAGCGTCGAAGCAGGGTTTCGCTCCGGCGTCATACATGGCCTGGATAAAGGCCAGGTCGTCGTAATCGCCCCCGGAAGATATCGCCCCGCTGACGACCAGCGCCTCCGGGTCTCCAGCCTTGACGCCCTGGTAGCCGGCCTGGAGCAGGGCCACGTACTCAGCCGGGTTGGGGTTTCCCCCCCACTCGAATTTAAGGTTAGGCTCGTTCCATATCTCGTAGGCGATGGTTTTCAGCCCCTTCGGTCGCCATTTCTCTTTACAATAACGGGCCAGGGCCTCCGTCATGGCGCGGAAAGCGTCCAGGTCGCCGGGCGAACGGGGCGGATTGCCTATGCCGCCGGGCACGGGCCAGTTGAGACGGATCAGGACGTGGTCCACGTATTTGACGAACTCGCGCATCTGGTTGTCCACGTCGGCGAAGTGGTACTTTGGGCCACTGCCAGCCTGCTCCCAGCTAAGAAACCCTTTGGCCCAATCAAAGCCCATCTCCGCCAGGGCTCTGGCCTGGTCAGCCGAAGAGAGGTTGGCCCCGTAGCCCAGGGAGTGGACGGGCGTCGGGGTGGGGGTGTCGGTGGGGGTATCGGTGGGGATGGGCGTGTCGGTCGGGAGGGGAGTGTCCGTGGGCGGAGGGGTGACGGTAGAAGTCTCCGTGGGCAGGGAGGTGGGCGTCGGGGTGGCGGTTTGGGTTTGGGTTGCGGTCGCGGTTGGGGTGGAGGTCGGGGCCTGGGCCAGCGGCGTGCTCTCCTCGAAAACTTCCAC
>DAOULT010000056.1:0-34368 GCA_034417895.1 Anaerolineae bacterium
CAAGTCTACGAGAGCCTCCAGACCGATCTGGGCGATTTTGAGAAATTCGTCGGCTACATGCTTGATTTCCTGGCCGAGATCAAGGGAGAAAAGACACAAAATGGGTGAAAATAGATTATCCATCCCCGAACCATTTTCCGGCGGATTATTCCTCTCCTACAAGTGCAATGCCAATTGCAAGCATTGCCTGTACGCCTGTTCCCCCCGCTGGGAGGGGGACTGGATTGCTGAAGAGGATGTGGAGAGGATTCTGGCCCAGCTCTCTGAAAAGCTTCGTGGAAAGTATACCTATCCAGACAGGGTCGGCGTCAATCATGGAATCCATTTTACCGGCGGCGAACCATTCCTGAACTTCGACCTCCTCCTCAAAGTTACGGAAATGGCAGACAGGCTCGAAATTCCCGCTACTTTTGTGGAAACGAACTGTTTCTGGGGCCGGGACGACGAAACCACCAGGGAAAAACTCGTCAGGCTCAAGGACGCGGGTCTGGATGGCATACTCGTCAGCGTCAACCCCTTCATAGTGGAGCGGGTACCTTTTGAGCGGACGGAAAGGGCCGCCAGGATAAGCCGGGAAGTCTTCGGGGGCAACGCCATAGTCTACCAGGGCTACTTCTACGATCAGTTCAGAAGGATGGGCCTCAAGGGCACTCTGCCTTTTGACGAATATCTGCAAAGGGCAGGCCATGGCCTTCAATACGCGGAACTGCTTCCTGGGGGCAGGATTTCCTACAAGCTGGGACACCTCTACCAGAAATATCCAGCCAGGCATTTCTTCGGAGCATCGTGCGGGCACGAGTTGATAAGAGATTGGCACATCCACGTAGATAACTATTGCAATTACCTGCCGGGCTACTGTGGGGGCCTGTCTCTGGGCGATGCCAGGGAGCTTGACGCCCTCTGCGGGGGGATAGACCTGGACGAGATGCCGGTTCTTAGAGCTTTGCTGAACAGGATGGAGGAACTTTACGAGCTAGGGCAGGAATTCGGCTACGAAGAGCAGGACGGGTACATCTCAAAATGCCATCTTTGTGTGGATATAAGAAGGCATCTTGTAAAATCTGGCGAATTCAAAGAGCTTAAGCCGCGGGAATTCTACGAGCGCCTGGAGGATTAAATGTGTGAGGAAAGGAGCCGAAAAATCTTATGACTCTTAGGGAAACTGTCGCCAGGGCCCTGGAAGAGTTGCCTGAAGACAGGTTGACAGAGGTACTTAACTTCATCGGATATTTACAATGGCGGGATAGAGACTTGGACGATCAGACCTGGTTCTGGAGCAGCGAGTGGCAGGAACGATATCGCCAGGCTAAACAAGACCTGTCCGAGGGAAAGTACAAAGAGTTTGACGACGTTGAGGCTTTAATCCAGGAGCTAAAAAGCTGAAGCAAAGCTAATGAAAATACGCCTTTAATCTAATTACCGTTCAGATTAGCGCATCATGCAAATTATTATCCGCGACGACGATATCCACTATTTTACTCAACCGGACAGGCTGGAAACTCTCTATGCCTCCTGTTGGGAGCGGGATATCCCCGTCTGCCTGTCGGTCGTGCCGCTGATACGCTCCAGGGAAGGTAAAACGAGCCTGCTGCCCATCGCTGAGAACCGGGCGTTGTGCGCCTTCCTGAACGACGCGCTGAAAGAGGGCAACGTGGAAATCGCCCTGCACGGCCACATCCACGACTACGGCGAATACGCCGCCGCCGACCGAACCACCCTGACCCGTCTCTTCGAGGACGGCCTGGCCCTCCTGCAAGAAGCCTTTCCCCAGGCCGAGATTCGCACCTTCGTCCCCCCTCACGAACTTCTCTCCCCCCAGGCGCGGGATTTCCTGGTCGAGCGGGGCTTTAACCTCTGCTCCACTTCGGCGAGCCTGCTGGCTCCGGGAAAATTGGGCTGGCTGCTCTTTGGGCTGAAGCAGTACGTGGGCTGGCCCAACTTCGGGGTGATCCGCAAAGGCCGCTCCAGGCTCTTCATCTGCGACCAGTATCTCTTCGACCCCCGAGGCTGGTCGGAGGCCAGGGTCAGGCGGGCGGTGGGATTCTGCCAGACGAGAAGCGTCCCCCTCATCTGCGCCAACCACCACTGGCAGTTCTTCGACGAAGAGGGACGGCCACAAGCACTTTTGCGTCGCTGGCACTCGTTCATCGCCGGGCTGGCGGACAGGGAAGAGGTATCATTTGTCACTTTCAATGCCTGTAGATAGGAAATGGGGGAGAGACAAGATGACCCCAGTGTCTTTTGCGGCTGATTGCTGTTATTTAATCAAAAGCTGTCTGCTACAGTAGTACTCCTTATCCTCTTGTAGGCTGTCTCGAAGTTTGTGAGAAGCTGGTTGAAGAACTCCTGGTGCCTCTCGACGGATTTCTCATAGGACGAGTCCGTGATGGGTCTAGGGGAAGGGGTGGCTTTCATAGTGATCTCCAGGGCTGCTGCTATCCTGGCTACAACCACTTCATCGGTATTAGGTATGGACATTTCAGTGCTCCTTTCTGTGTGCCGGTAGTAACTGACATTGTACCATGACACCATGAAGCTGTCAATAGCAGTTATTGATTCGCTGGGTGCCTGGCGGTATTGGCCTTTCATGACTATCGGTTTAGTTGATAGAGATTAACAATAAAGCTATTGATCATTTATTGAAATGGAAAACCCGAAATTCAGCGTCATCGTCACCACCTACAACCGCGAGCGTCTGCTGGCCGCCTGCCTGGATTCGCTGCTGCACCAGGATTATCCCAGAGCTGGCTACGAAATCGTGGTCGTAGACGACGGCAGCCGCGATGGCACCGCAAAGCTGGCGCGTTCCCTGGACGGGATCCGCTATCTGTACCAGGACAATAGCGGCTGGGCGGCGGCGCGCAACCTGGGCATCGCTCACAGCCGGGGAGAGGTATTGGTCTTCATAGACGACGACTGCCTGGCTGCCCCACACTGGCTGCGGCGCTACGAAGAAGCCTACGCCCGCCACCCAGAGGTAGGCGGGGTGGCCGGGCGAGTGACCTGCGGGCCGGAGACCAACCTGGCCGGGAAAATTCGCTTCCAGGGCCACGTGGCTATCTTCGACGAGCTTAACGCCCCCCTGGGCGCAAGCTACGACACGGCGGGCTACGTGACCTTTTGTTACGGGGCCAACCGCTCCTACCGGCGCCACGTCCTGTCCGACATCGGCTTCGACCCCGAACTGCGCTACTTCGAGGACAACGATCTGGACCTGCGGCTGCGAGAGAGAGGCATATCCATCTTCTACGACCCAAAGATCGAGGTGCAGCACCACTATCGCCTCCCGGCCTGGGAGCGGGTGCGTTCCAGCTTCTACTATGGCCGTTCGCGGGTGCTGTTTGCGGCCAGGCACCCGCACTTCGTCCATCCCACGAGCGGGAAGCCAGCCGCCTGGCGGTCGCTGGTCCGTATATTTCGAGAATACCCCGCGGAAAGCGCTTGGGACAAAATCTCTTACCTGCTGGTGCAGGCCGTCTGCCGGATGGCCCGTCATCTCGGCGCGCTCAGCGGTTGGCGTCACCTGTCGAAGAGGAACGAAAGGTGAAAATCACCCTGATCTTCCCCGGCATCGTGGGCATCGGCTGGAACAGCCTGGGCCAATATCCACTGCATCCAGAGGCCAGCCTGATCCACCACGGCCTGTGTTCGCTGAGCGCCGGCCTCAAAAAAGAGGGCCACCAGGTCGATCTCATCGATCTGCGCAGCCTGCGCGGCTGGAGGCATTTTGAGAGGGAAGTGCAGGCCCACGACTCGAAGCTGTGGGGCATCACCATCGCCAGCCCCGATTACGACTTGGCGATGAGGTGCGTGGAAATTATAAAGGGGCAGGGCGGGGTGGTGGTCGTGGGCGGAGCGCATCCCACCGTAGCCCTGGAGAGCGTGCAGGATAACCCCCAAATCGACTACATCGTCCAGGGCGAGGGCGAGATAGCCCTGCCCCAACTGGCGCGCAGGCTGGAAAAGGGAGAATCCGGCCCCAGGGTGATCCAGGGCGAACGGCCTGACCTGGAGGCGCTGCCTTTCATCGACCGAGAGTTATTTGACCTTCGGCCCGAAATGACCAACTCTTTCTACCTGGACATGTTGGGCCTTGACCCGCCGCTGGTCACGCTGGTCGCCGGGCGGGGCTGCCGCTACAACTGTAGCTTCTGCCAGCCGGCGGAAAGGAAACTGTTCGGAGCCAGCTCGCGACGCCGCAGCGTGGAGAACGTCATGCGGGAGCTGAGCCTGTTGCGGGAACGGTACGCCTTCGGCAGCCTGATGATCCACGACGACTGCCTGCTGGAAGATAAAGAGTGGGTGATACGCTTCTGCCAGGCGTACAGGGCGCAAGGCTTTCGGCAGCCTTTTTACTGCCAGGGGCGAGCCGACCTGGTGTGTCGAGACGAGGATGTGATCGCCCTGCTGGCCCAGAGCGGCCTGCGAGTGATGAGCATCGGGTTTGAGAGCGGCAGTAACCGCATCCTGAAACTGCTCAGGAAAGGGGTCACCGTGGAGCAGAACCGGCGGGCGGCCCAGATTTGTCAGCGGCACGGCCTCCACGTCTTCGGCAACTACATGCTCGGTCTGCCCACCGAGACGCCCCAGGAAATGATGGACACCGCCCGCCTGATCCGCGAGAGCGCCCCTTCTTTCCTGAACGTTGGCTTTTACGCCCCGTCCCCCGGCTCCGACCTGTACGATTACTGCCGGGAATGGGGCCTGCTGCTGGCCGATAATCCCCAGGGCTATCATCGCAACCAGATGCCCGGCAAGGTGCAGGGCGTGGACTACGCTGCGGCCCAAAAGGCTCTCGATTACGCCCTGGGCTCCTCTCTGCCGCAGCGTTTGATCAGGCGAGCCGCCGCCCATTACACCCTGCGGCGTCTGACCCGCCCGCTGAGAAACCTGGGGCCTTCCCGCCGGGCCATCACCGCCCTGCATCGTTACCTCCACAACTGGTAGAGGGCCCCTGGCACAAGATGCCGGAGAGAGGCTCTTTTACCGAATGGGAAGAATATGGTATAATATTCCTCGTTTGATACCAAATGAGCTGGAGGACGCGATGAGAAAACGAACTATCATTATCCCCCTTCTGGCGCTGGTCGTGATCTGGGTTACGATGCTCCCGCCCACAACCACTTCGAGCCAGCCGTATCCTAACTGTCGTTTTGGGGTGGGCATAGTAGGGGTAGTCAAGACGCTTGCCGATTACGAGGTAACCGGTTTGAACGCCGGATGGTATCTCAACTGGAGGGCAGAGAAAAATCCTTCCCATCCCCACGGCATGGAATTCATCCAGACGATCCGCCTGTTGCAAAAAGGCTCGACCTATACTCCCATTCCGCCTAAAGACAACATCAGGGCTATAATCAAAAATAACCCTGGCTCCACCTGGTTCATCGGCAACGAGCCTGACAGGCGCAGAGTCCAGGACGATATGGAGCCTGAACTATATGCCCAGGCTTATCACGACCTCTACCATTTCTTGAAAGAGGAAGACCCTGCCTGTCAGGTGGGCATCGGGGCCATCGTGCAGCCTACCCCCTTGCGCTTCGAGTATCTGGAAAAAGTGCTGGATACCTATCTGGACCTCTACGGCGAGATGCTTCCCACCGACCTCTGGAACGTCCATAGCTTTATCTTGCGGGAGGAAACGGGGCAATGGGGGGCGGAAATTCCGCCTGGTAGTTCGGCCACCCAGGGCGCCCTCTATCAGATCAAAGACTGCGACAACATGGAGATTTTCAAGGAGCGCATCGTCGCCTTTCGCCAGTGGATGAAAGACAAAGGAGAGCAAAATAAACCTCTCTTCGTCTCGGAGTACGGCATTGTGATGCCCTATGAGATAGACGAGGGGGGGACCTGTTTCGTCGAGGACGAGGACGGGCAATGCTTCCCCCGCGAACGGGTTAAAGCCTTCATGTATGATACCTTCGACTACTTCCTGAACGCCGCCGACGAAGACATAGGCTACCCTTACGACGACCACCGCCTTGTCCAGCGTTGGCTATGGTACAGCGTGAACGATCCCGGTTACGGCGGCTTCCTGTTCGATCCGTTCCACAAAACCATCCTGGAGATAGGCCAGGACTATGGTAACTACGTGGCCGCTCTGACGCCCTTTGTCGATTTGCAGGTAGTCGATGTTTTCTCCGAAGCTGTACCTGTAGGGGACCCCATCCCCGTTAAGGCCGTAATAGCCAACACGGGGAATATAGCCACGGAGCAAGATATCGAGGTCCTCTTCTATGAGGCCGACAGCGAGACTTTGCTCGGACAGGCCACCATCCCCGGCCTGCGTGGCTGCGCCGCCGCGGCCACGGTGGACATCGAGGTTCAACTGGGCGTTTCTAACGTGCGCGTCGTGGTCGATCCCAAGGGCAACATCGACGAGGAAGAACACGAGAACAACAACGAACGGATCGGATCAGTGTTCTAGATAGCCGCAAAGAGCACAAAGCCCCAATTGGAAGAAACCAGGTTTTTGCTAAAAAAACCTGGTTTCTACAGACTTTGCCAACTTCGCTAAACTCTGATATACTTAATAACAGAGAGAGGATAAAATTGCGTGGCAGCGACCCGTTTGTCTACTAATCTGCCAATTATTATTTTTGTCTTTTTCGTCTTGATCCTGAGTCCTGATCTGGCGCTGTCGGCCAGGGAGCGTCGAGCCGAGCCTCAATACAAAGAAAATTTCGTCCCCGGCCAGGTGCTGGTCAAGTTCAAGGAGGAGGTCTCGACAGTTGACGCTCAGGCCCTTCTCGCCGCCCAGGGAGCAGAGAGCAGCGCCCAGATCGAGCCTCTGGGGGTCAAACTGCTGGCGGTGGCCGCAGGTCAGGAACAGGCGGTGGTCGAAGCTCTGCGAGAAAATGCGGCGGTAGAATATGCCGAGCTTGACTATCTCGCTTATATAGGCATCGATCCCAACGATCCGTATTATGCCACCGCCTATCAATGGGGTCTGACCAGGATAGAGGCCCCGGCGGCCTGGGACATTACCACCGGCACGCAGGACGTTATCATCGCCGTGATCGATACGGGGGTGGATCTGGACCATCCCGACCTGGAGGCCAAAATCGTGGGTGGCTACGATTTCATCAACAACGACCCTGTGCCCCAGGACGATCACGGTCATGGCACCCGTGTGGCCGGTATCGCCGCTGCGGAGACCAATAACGGCCTCGGCGTAGCTGGACTATCCTGGGGAGCGCGGATTATGCCTCTGAAGGCGTTGGAGCACACCGGGTATGGGCCATACAGTAATATAGCCAGTAGCGTCACTTACGCCGCCGATAGCGGGGCCAGAGTGCTCAACCTGAGCCTGGGGGGGCTGGCTTACTCTGCCACTTTACGAGACGCGATCAACTACGCCTACAACCGGGGCTGCGTGGTGGTAGCCTCGACGGGCAATGATTCTCTGGATTCGCTCAGATATCCGGCCCGCTATCCGAGCGCTCTGGCGGTGGGGGCCACCGACAATACCGATCAGCAGTATTCCACTTCTAACTACGGTCCAGAGATCGACCTGGCTGCGCCTGGCGCTGCCATCTATAGCACCTTTTGGGATGATTCCTACGGCTCCGAGAGCGGCACCTCGATGGCCGCTCCCCACGTTTCCGGTCTGGCGGCCCTGATCTGGTCGCTCAACCCGGCTCTGAGCAACGTTCAGGTGGAGAGCATCATCAAAGCCACCGCCCAGGACCTGGGGGCCGCCGGTCGGGACGTCTATTACGGCTTCGGGCGCATCAACGCCCGGGCCGCTCTGGAGGCCACCGCTCCTTCTTTAACGTCCGATCAGACCGCGCTGACCTTCGTAGCCAGACCCGAGAGCGCCGTTTTTTCGGGCACGGTGACCATCGGCAACGGGGCCATGTATGGCTCGTTAGAGTGGAGCGTCGTCGAGAGTCCGCCGGTCGAGTGGCTATCCATGGCCTCCTCCCCAGGCGGTTCGGCCTCTTCTGCTTCACCCGCAGAACTCAGGCTGGCTATCGACGCCAGGGCGCTGACCACCAACACCTATACCACTACCGCCCTGGTGATTAACAGCACCACGCCATACGTGCCAAACAGCCCTATAACCATGCCGGTTTCTCTTTCGTACCCGGCCAGCGCTGACGAGGACTATCTACCCCTGACGACCAGGAACGGAGTCAGCGGCTCTTATCACTGGATCGACGCCACCCAGAGGGGCACCGTCCTTCCCCTGGCGGTCGATCCCCTGCTGGACGAAGATGTGTGGCTCCTCTCTCTCCCTTTCGGGGTCAGATTCTATGGCCTCACCTACAATAGTCTGTGGGTTTCGGCCAACGGATTCGTCAGTTTTGAGGACAGCGCCAGCTATCCCTCCTACTACCGTTATACCAACTCCTGTATCCCCGACAGCTATGCGCCCAATAATGCCCTCTACGCCTTGTGGGACCATCTGCAACCGGCCGACGGAGGTGGGCACGGCACGGTGTACGTCAAACAGGTAGATAACGATACGCTGGTGATAGAATGGTATCAGGTCAAGCTGGAGGAGAGCGCCGCCACCGAAACTTTCGAGATCGTCCTGAGGCGCGATAGCAACGTGATCAAGGTCCAATACCAGGACGTGTCCGAAACCTCCTCGGCCACGGTCGGGACGGAGAACAGCGATGGGATGGGGGGACAGCAATTTTACTGTAAAGGCGAAGGTGACCCCGTCTACAATGGGCTGGCGATTGAGTTCACCACTCCCTGAATATAGAAGGAAACCTAAAACAAAACTAAAGGAGCAGTCACAATCAAATGAAAACTCACCTTAAACTCTTCAACCTGTTGTCAATGGCTTTACTGGTTCTGATCGCTATCCACGCCGCCTATGCCCAGGAACCGGACTCCACTCTGGAGGAAATACGCCGGGCCATAGAAGAAAAAGGTTACGACTGGCAGGCCGACGAGACCAGCGTATCCCGTCTGAGTGAGGAAGAGCAACGTCGCCTGCTGGGGGCCCGGCTGGACAAGGAAAAGGCCCTGCTCGCCAGCCTGGAAGCTCAGGAACAGGGAACAACGGAAACCTTCAGCTACCCCTCCTCCGTGGACTGGAGTAGCTCCGTGACCCCGGTGAAAAATCAGGAAAACTGTGGCTCCTGCGTGGCCTTCGCCACCCTGGGAGCGATAGAGGGCCGCTACAAAATTCAAAACAACTCCTCTCTCGACCTGTCCGAAGCGCACATTTTCTATTGCGGCGGGGGCCAGTGCGACTACGGCTGGTATCCCTCCGATGGGATGAATTTCGCGGCCAACACCGGCGTGGCCGACGAGCCTTGTTTCCCCTACGTAGACTATGACGTGGCCTGCAATCCCTGTTCCGACTGGGCCAGCCGCGTGACCAAGATCGATAACTGGTGGGGGACAGCCGATACCAGCCAGATGAAACAGGCGCTGGCCGACAGCGGCCCCATAGAACTGACGATGGACGTTTACGAGGATTTCTTGTACTATTCCGGCGGCGTTTATCGCCACACCTCGGGCAGCGCCCAGGGAGGACACGCCGTTTGCGCGGTGGGCTATGACGATTCGGGAGGATACTGGATCGTCAAGAATAGCTGGGGCACAGGCTGGGGAGAAAGCGGGTACTTCAAGATCGCCTATGGCGAGTGCGACATCGATGGCTACGCCTACATCCCCGAACTTACCACCTCCCAGGTGACCTATTCCATTGCGGGATACGTGCGTGATGCTAGCAACCAGGGCATCGCCGGGGTGGTGGTGACCGTCAGCGACCGGGGAACGGCTACCACGGACAGCAACGGTTACTACCAAAAGACCAACATCCCGTCCGGCTCCTACACCGTAACTCCCAACAAGCCCGGTTGCCAGTTCACTCCTTCTTCAAAGAGTGTAACAGTCACCTCCAGCGACGTCAGCGCCGATTTCACGGGCAAGTGTTCTGCCAGCGGCTACTCCGTTTCGGGCTACGTGCGCGATATAAACGGTCAGGGCCTCAGCGGAATCAACGTTCAAGTTGGAGACCAGGGGACGGTTACCACCAACAACAGCGGTCTTTACGTCAAAACTAACGTGCCGGAAGGGACCTATACCGTGACGCCCGGCCAGACGGGTTGTACATTTGACCCCTCTTCCAGGACCGTGACGGTTAGCGGCAGCGATGCCACCGTGCCCGACTTCCTGGGTACCTGCGTCTCAAGCGGCTACAAAATATACCTGCCCGCCATCAGAAAAGATAAGGACAACACCTATTGTGAAGATACCCAGGTGATCCAGAACGGCGATTTCGAAAGCGGCGACGTCGTATGGACGCAATCGAGCGGCCAATATTTCGTCATCGGCCAGTACTACAGCTATAGCGGCGACTGGAGCGCCTGGCTTGGCGGTTACGACAATGCCGACGATCGATTGTACCAGAGTTTCTCCACCCACCCTGGGTCCCGATCCGCCAGGCTGATATTCCACCTCTGCTTGTACAGCACGGATATTCAAACCAGCCCTTACGATTACTTCCACACCGAGCTTCAAAACTCGTCGGGAGCGACGTTGGAAGACTTTTTGTGGGCCGATAACACCATGGACCCGGGCTGGTACGAGGGCATGGCAGAATGGGCTGACTTTAGCGCCTACGCCGGACAGACCCTCCGCCTGTTTTTCCAGGGTACCACCGACGGATCGGCTTACACCAACTTTTTCGTGGACGACGTCAATCTTTACGTCTACTGTGGCTCACTGCCAGCCAGCGGCAAAGAGAAAAGCGCCGCCCCATGGGAGTGGAAGAAAGTGGACGCTCTGCCCGACCTGCTTCCAGCCGCGGCCCAGAACAAGCAGACATGGACCTCCACACCGCAGGAGCAGGGGATACGATGACGACCGTGGTGAAGATTTCTGGGCTGGCCCTTCTTCTGGCGGCGCTGGGGATGGGCCTGGCCCTCGCGGCAGACCCTCTGGCGGGTTCTGCGCCCGGGGGGAGGGTGGCGGCTGCGCCTCTGCCGACCGAGAAGCCCCGCTCGCCGTTCGTGCCCGGCGAGGTGCTGGTCAAGTTCAAAGCCGATGACGTGTCAGCGATAGCTCTGAACTCCCTGCTGGCCGTCCACCACGCCCAGGTGCAAGACCGCATCGAAGACCTGGGCGTGGCGCGTCTGAAAGTGCCCGTCGGCCAGGAACAGGCCACAATCGCCGCTCTGCAAAGCAGCCCGCTGGTGGAGTACGCCGAGCCTAACCACTTCGTTTACGCCCAGGCTACTCCCAACGATCCCGATTTCGGCTTGCAGTGGGGTCTGACCAACATCAACGCCCCACAAGCCTGGGACGTTATCACCGGCTCGCAGAGCATCACCGTGGCCGTCGTCGATTCGGGCCTCGATCACACTCACTCCGACCTGGCGGCCAAAGCCGAGCCTGGCTACGACATCATCAACAACGACCCGGAGGCAGAGGACGAATGCGGCCATGGCACCCACGTGGCCGGTATCATCGGGGCGGCCACCAACAATGGTCTGGGCGTGGCTGGTCTCTCCTGGGGCGCGCGGCTCATGCCCCTCAAGGTGCTGAAAATGCAGACCGGCGGATGCCGGGGCGAGTATTACGACCTGGCTAACGGCATCGTCTACGCGGCCAACCACCAGGTTCCGATCATTAACATGAGCCTGGGCGGCGACGACGATGATGCCACTCTGCGAGAGGCCGTCGAGTACGCCTATGGCAAGGGCTGCCTGATGATGGCCGCCGCCGGGAACGATGGCACAACGGCCCCCTTCTATCCCGCCGCCTACGATGAAGTGATGGGGGTGGCGGCCACCACCGCCCTGGACGACTGGGGAGGGTACAACCACGGTTCGTATGTGGCGGTCTCCGCCCCTGGGAGGAACATCTACAGCACCGTGCCCGGCGGCTACGGGTACAAGAGCGGCACCTCGGAAGCTACTCCTCACGTGGCCGGGCTGGCGGCCCTGATCTGGTCTCTCCATCCGACCTACACCGTTAACCAAGTGCGGACCCACATCGAGCAGTCCACCGTGGACCTGGGCGACTCTGGCTGGGACGAATATTTCGGCCACGGCCGGATCGATGCCTGTGGAGCAGTCCAACCTTCAACCCTGACCTCCTCTCCAGGACAGGTGACCTTCCTGATCGACAGCACGGACACAACTACGTCGTCCCACCAAACCTTGAACGTGGTCGGTTCTGGCTGTGACCTTAGCTGGCAGGCTTCGGTCTCGCCCTCCAGCGCCGTTTCCTGGTTGAACCTGTCTTCATCTTCCGGGGTGGTAACCAGCTCTTCGCCAGAGACCATCGATCTGTCTGTTACCAGGCCCGTGACCTACGGCACTTATACCGCCAGCGTGGTCATCGACAGTCCCATGCGTTACGTGCAGTTCGGCTCGCGGACGACCGCGGTGACGCTGGTTTACACTCCTGGCCTGTACAGTATCTTCTTGCCCATAGCGGTGAAAAACCAGACTTTTCTTTCACAGAATTCCGATTAGGGAATTGAAAAATGAGCGGCGAACTGATTCTGGTCGTGGACGATAATCCCCATGTAGCTACCATTCTGGTAGAAGGAGTGCTGCCCAAATTGGGCTACCAGGCTTTGGCGGCCAGCACCGGGCAGGAGGCGCTGGAAAAGGTGCGAGACCACCGCCCCGATCTCATGTTGCTGGACTTGAAATTACCTGACATCGAAGGTCTCACCCTGCTGCGACTTCTGGCCGAGGAAGGGATCAGTCTGCCGACCATCCTGATCACCGGCCATGGCTCCGAAGAGGTGGCGGTTGAAGCCTTTCGCCTGGGAGTGCAGGATTACCTGGTGAAACCGGTCGATTCCGCCGACCTCCAGAAAGCTCTGGAACGAGCTTTGCAGGAAACCCGACTGCGCCAGGAGAAAACCCAGCTTACGACCCAGCTTCAACAGCAGGTGACCCAGTTGGTGGTCTTGTCGCGGGTTGGTCAATCGGTGACCTCCTTACTGGACCTGGATCAGGTGCTACGGCGCATCGTGGAGGCCGGTATCTACCTGACCGGGGCGGAAGAGGGGTTCCTGATGCTTCTGGATGAAGAGACGGGCGAGCTTTATCTGCGGGCCGCCCGAAACCTGGGGCAGCGCGAGGCCACGGTGGTGCGCGTGCAGGCCCAGGACTTATTGGTCGGACAGGTTTTGCAAAGCGGCTGCCCGCTGCGCCTGAACCGCTCAGAGCAGGATAGTCCGCTCAAGCTCGCCACCGGGTACCTGGTACAAAACCTCATCCACGTCCCCCTCAGAACCAAAGGGCGCACCCTGGGCGTGCTCTCGGTGGATAACGTCCAAAAAAATGCGCCCTTCACCGAGGTGGACGAGACGTTGTTGTCCGCCCTGGCCGACTACGCCGCCATCGCCATCGACAATGCGCGTCTGTACGAGGACTCCCGCCAACGCGCCGAGCAAGCCCTGATCTACAGCAGTGCCTTGAGCCGCGCCTATAAGCAGGAAAAACAACAAAGTGTGGCTCTCGACCGACTCAAATCTAGCTTCCTGAACGTCATCGGCCACGAGCTTAAAACCCCGCTGACGGTCATCGCCCAGGCTTTGGAAGCTCTAAGCGACCAGCGGCGGGGGAGATTAAACGAAGAGCAGCGCCAATTGCTGGCTACTATCAAAACGCAGGCGGTCAATCTGGGCAACCTGATCGATGGCCTGGTCAACTTTGCCACCTTTGCGGCTAAACAGGGGACTTTGAACTTGCAGAAAACTGATCTGACCCCCATCATCCAGAATGCCGTGCAGGTGGCTCTTTTCAAAGCCCAACGAAAGAACATCACGGTCAAGACCAGGATGCCTGACCGCCCGTCCGCCCTCCTGCTCGATCCGCCCATGATAGAAGAAGCTTTGCACCAGCTTCTGGATAATGCTGTCAAGTTCAACCGCCAGGGAGGGCAGGTCTATCTGCGCCTGACCAGGGCCGGCAATACGCTCCGGCTGAGCATCAAGGATACGGGCCGAGGGATTCCGTCCGATGAACTGGATGGCATCTGGGAGGGGTTCATCCAGAAGGGCGACACGATGGAGCGCGGCCTGGAGGGTCTGGGCGTGGGTCTGGCCCTGACCCGTTACATCGTCGAGGCCCACGGAGGCACCATCGAGGTCGAAAGCGAGGTGGGAGTGGGCAGTATTTTCTGCGTCACTCTGCCCCTGAGCGAAGAATAAAGATGGATAAATGGATCATAGATAAGCCAAAGGGGTATAGCAGTATGAACCTGCATAATTCCGACCGCGGAATTGAAAATACCATTCCCAAAGTTCTACTCCTGCTCTCCCTGCTCATCTTCGTCCCCTGGCTGAGTTTGCAGGCCGCCCCGGCTGGAGAATTCGTGCCCGGCCAGGTGTTGGTCAAATTCAAGACCAGCGTGGCCGAAGCGAAAGCCTTCCTCAGTAATAACGAGTTAAGTCGTTACTACCAGGCCCAAGTGCTGGATGAGCCTGGAGGACGGGGGCTGATGCGTCTGGCCGTGACCGAGGGCCGCGAATGGGCCATGATCGAAGCCCTGCGCTCCCAGGATACAGTGGAATACGCCGAGCCTAACTACCTGGTGCACGCCGTGGCTGACCCTGACGATCTCTATTTCGGCTCGCAGTGGGGTCTGACCAAGATCAACGCCCCACAAGCCTGGGACATCACCACCGGTGGCCCGGAGGTCGTCATCGCCATCATCGATACGGGCATCGACCTCGATCACCCCGACCTGGACAGTAAACTCCTTCCCGGCTACGACTACGTGAACGACGACCCCGTCCCCGACGACGACCATGGGCACGGTTCTCATTGTGCGGGCACCGCCGCGGCGGAAACGAACAATGGCCTGGGCGTGGCCGGTGTTTCCTGGGGAGCCAGGCTTATGCCTGTCAAGATTCTGGATAGCAAAGGAGATGGCAACTACGCCAACCTGGTCAGCGGCATCTACTACGCCGTTGATAATGGGGCGCGTGTTCTCAACATGAGCCTGGGAGGGTACAACCCCTCTACGGCCCTGAGCGAGGCGGTGAAATACGCTCACCACCAGGGATGCTTTCTGGTGGCCGCCGGCGGCAACGAAAGTAGAACCGATCCCCTATACCCGGCGGCCTTAGACGGGGTGGTGGGTGTTTCGGCCACAGACCAAAACGACCAGTTTCCTTCATTCTCCAACCACGGCTCTTACATCGATGTGGCCGCCCCAGGCGTGGACATCTACAGCACCTCCAAGGACAGCAGCTATGCCTATAAGGGAGGCACCTCGATGTCTACCCCCTTCGTGGCCGGTCTGGCCGCGCTGGTCTGGTCGGTCGAGCCTGGTCTGAGCAACGAGCGGGTGGAGGACATCATCGAACAGAACGCCGACGACCTGGGAGAGCCAGGCTGGGATGAATACTTTGGTTGGGGGCGGCTCAACGCTTTCCAGGCGCTCCGACCGCAACTGGCTCTGGACACAACGGCGCTATCATTTATAACCGATGCCAGAAACAGCTCACGACCCCTCCATCGCACTGTGAACATCGTGAACGCCAGGGCTGGCCCTCTCACCTGGACGGCCACCGTCGTACCTTCAACTACTTCCTGGCTGACCGTCAGCCAACCGGCTTCCGGGCAGGCCAGCGGAACGTCGCCAGCCACTTTGGACGTGATTGCTACCGCCCCTCCAACCTACGGCCAATACACTGCCACCCTGCTCGTCAGCAGCTCGACCCCTTACATCGTAGATAGCCCCCAGAAGATCGACGTGACCCTCACCTATACGGAATATGCGCCGCAAATGTGGGTTGAGCCTGAAGTGGGTGGGACGTTGGTTTACACCGACTCTAATGGTCTGACCACGCGCCTGGAGGTGCCCGGCGGGGCGGTGAAGGATACGACGCTCATCCAATATACCCCGATGCCCACCGTCAGCGGCCAGGTAAGCGGTTTCCTGTTTGCCAGACACGCTTTCCAGCTAGAAGCTTTCGTAAACGGCGTATTGCAACCCGGCTTCGTTTTCCTCAAACCGACGACCATCACCATCCACTACGCCGACGCAGACGTAAAGGACATGAATAAAAGCGTGCTGCTGCTTCACACCTGGGAGGAGGATAACGAAAAGTGGGTGCCGGTGGAGACGTGCGGTGATTGGCCGGGAGGCTACAGGCATTATCCGGCCAATAACGTCCTCCAGGTGCAAATCTGCCACCTGAGCAAGTTCGCCTTGTTTGGGGAGAAACCCACCATTCTTCTGCCCGTCATCCGAAAATAGTCAGTTGAAGATGATGGCGCTGACCGTGTTGTCGGCCAGGAATAAGCTGAGGCCAGGAGCGGAGCTAAAGTAGAAGAGGCTCAGACCTCTTGTGGGGGAGCCAGGGCTAACCCTCTCAGTTGGAGTTGGGCAGAGGTAGCTTGACGGTGAAGGTCGTCCCCCGCCCCACGCGGCTCTCCACTTCGATGGTTCCGCCATGCTTCTCGATGATGCCGTAGCTGACGGACAGGCCCAGGCCCGTGCCTTGCCCCACCTCTTTGGTGGTGAAGAAGGGGTCGAAAACCCGGCCTACGTTCTCAGAAGGGATACCCATGCCGGTGTCAGAGAATAGAATCTGGACCTGCCGCCCCACCGTGCGAGTGATGATCCGCAGTTCGCCGCCCTGGGGCATGGCCTGGTAGGCGTTGAGGATGATGTTGACGAACACCTGCTGAAGCTGGTTGTCATCAGCCATGATCTCCGGCAGATGGGGGTCGTAACCCTTGATAATCTTCACGTTGTGGAGGGCAAATTTGTGCTCGACCAGGGCACAGGTAGCCTCCAAAACAGTTTTGACATCGACTGGTCGTAAGGCCGGTTCGGACCGCCGGGCAAAATCCAACAGGTTTTGGACGATGCTCTTGCAGCGTAGAGCTTCCTTTTCGATGGTAGCCAGCGGTTTGTGCAGGGGATGTTCGTCCGAAAGTTTTCTGGAGATCACCTGGGAAAAGCCGAGAATAACCCCAATGGGGTTGTTAATTTCATGGGCCACGCCGGCCGCCAGTTCGCCGATAGCCGCCAGTTTTTCGGCCCGCAGGAGTTGTTCCTGGGCCTTACGCAGCTCTTTGGTTCTTTGTTCCACTCTCTGCTCCAACTCTGAGGCGAAGCGTCTTAGTTCCCCATAGAGGCCCGCGTTTTCAATGGCGATGGCCGCATAATCAGCCAGGGCCGAGAGCAGATACATGTCATTATCGGCGAAGGATTTTTTCGACACTCGATTGTCCACCGATAACAGCCCGATAACCTCGTCCTGCACCTTCAACGGTACGTTCAGGAGAGAGTTGACCAGATAGCCAGTTTTGAACTTGAGCTTGGCATCATCCTCAGCCGTAACCATCACGGGCTTGCCCGTCCTGACCACCTGGCCGGCCAGGGTATCCTGCACTTTAAGCCGAAAGCCACGAGCGTATTTGTCACCCAGACCACGAGCGGCCCTCATGTATAGCTCTCCGGTTTGCTTGTCCAGCAAAAGCAGAGACCCTTCCTCGGCGCCGGTGATATAGACGGCCGCTTCGACGATGCGATTGAGCACCTTGTTTGTATCCAACAGGGAGGTCACTGATTTGCCAATACCGTACAGGATGCCTAACTCTTTTACCCGGCGCTCCAGTTGTTGATTAACTTGTACTATCCCCTGTGATAACTCGCTTTTCTCGTGTCTGAGCCGGGTTTCGGTCAAAGCCCTTTCGATGGCCTCCAACATCTCCTCTATCTCGTAGGGCTTGATCAGGTAGTCTTTGGCCCCCAGCCGAAAGGCCTGCACCGCCGTCTCCTCAGAGCCGTGAAAAGTCATCAAGATGACGGGGATGCTGCTATTATGTTCGCGCAGAGCACTCAGCACCTCCAGGCCGGTCATCCTGGGCATTCTCAGATCCATGATGATCAGGTCTGGTCTCTCCTCCAGGGCCTTCTGAAACCCTTTCTCCCCGTCCTGGGCGGTGATAAAGGAATAGCCGTTAGGACGCAGAATATATTCTGTTAAAAACTGAAGGCTATCTGGCCTATCATCTATAACCAACACTTTCTCCCCGGCCAAAGTAACCCTCCTCACCTTTATCAACAGCTATTTGTAGCCGCAAAAGCTTTCAAGCCCCTTGTATAATAAATATAGCACATATCTCAATGAAAGGCAAGAGGCGGTATTCAGATCTTTTTAACCGCAGAGAAGGCGGAGTGAAAACTAAAAAACTCTGTGCCCTCAGCGGTCTCTGCGGTGCAATCTTGTACTTCAGGAAAGCCCTGCACTTATGGCTGAGATCTGTACAAGAAAGATTATAACATACATTGGCCTCTGAAGGCAACTTTTGCCTGCCGCTGGCCGGGTCAGGCCCCTGGGAATCCTTGCCTTAAGTCCATCCTTGTGCTATACTGACCCCTGGGAAGAAGCGGGGACGGAGGACGATGATGACTGTCGGACGGGCAGCGGGCAAGGTCATTCTTTTTGGCGAACACGCCGTGGTTTACGGTCGGCCGGCCGTGGCCGTGCCCGTCACCCAGGTTGGGGCTTTGGCCCAGATCGAGAATGTAGCTCAGGGGCAGGGCATCACCATCGCCGCCCAGGATTTGGATCGCGTTTATCGCCTGGCCGAAGCTCCCCCCGACGATGCTCTGAGGGCTATTATCATCGGCGCTCTGGAACACCTGGGGGTCGGGCTGGAGCACGATCTGATCGTCACCGTGCGCTCCACCATCCCCGTGGCCCGCGGGCTGGGCAGCGGGGCGGCTGTTTCGACGGCCATCGTGCGCGCCCTGGCTGGACATTTTGACCGCTGGATGAGTTCGCGGGCCGTCTCCGACCTGGTTTACGAAACGGAGGTGCTCTATCACGGCACTCCCAGCGGCATCGACAACACCGTCATCGCCTTCGAGAAGCCCGTCTACTTTGTCAAGGGTCAGAAAATGGAAATCTTTTGGGTCGGCCAACCCTTCCTGCTGGTCATCGCCGACACGGGCGTATCCAGCCCCACCAAAGTGGCGGTCGGCGAGGTGCGCCAGGCTCAGGAAAAGGAGCCGCAGAAGTATAACCAGCTTTTCGACCGCGTGGGGGCCATTGCCCAGGCAGGACGAGGAGCCATCGAACGTGGGGAAATAGAGGACATGGGACGGCTGATGGACGAGAATCAAAGTTTGCTGCGGGCCATCGGGGTCTCCTCCGAGCAGTTAGAGGCCCTGATCGAGGCCGCCCGTCAGGCCGGAGCGCTGGGGGCCAAGCTGTCGGGCGCCGGGCGGGGGGGCAACATGATCGCCCTGGCGACGGTGAAAACCTGCGAGCAGATAAGCGCGGCCCTGCGCCGGGCCGGGGCGGTGAACGTCATCGTCACGGAGGTGCGATGATTTATGAAGAGAAGAATCGTGGTCGCCATCAGCGGCGCTTCCGGGGCGGTGCTGGCTAAGCGGCTGCTGGAGAATCTGACCGGGCACCAGGTCTACCTTATCGTTTCCAGGGCGGCTCGGGAGGTCATGGCCTACGAATTGGGGCCAGAAGCGGTCTTACCGGCTGTGGCCCGCTACGCCGAAGACGACCTGACCGCCCCGCTAGCCAGCTCGTCCTTTCTGGTAGACGCCATGGTGGTGGTACCCTGTTCGATGAAAACCCTGTCGGGCATCGCCCACGGCTACGCCGAAAACCTGATCGTGCGGGCCGCGGAGAACGTGCTGCGTCTGGGGCGACCGCTGGTAGTGGTGCCCCGCGAGACGCCCCTGTCCCTGTCGGCCATTGAGAACATGCGTCGCCTCAGGCTGGCCGGGGGCATTATTCTGCCGCCGGTCATGGCCTATTATTACCGACCGCAGACGGTGGACGAGGTGACCGATTTCTTCGTGGGCAAGATACTGGACGTGTTGGGGATAGAACACCAGCTCTATCGCCGCTGGCAGGGGAGCGTTTGACAACTTGCCGCACATCGGGGAAAATAAAAGTAATCTAGACAAGGAGTTTTCTGCATGAGAGAACCTGTCGTTTCTATTGTTCGCTGCCGAAGTCACCAGTGGGAGAAGAGCGTGCGGCCTGCCGTTCAGGAGGCTCTCGATCTGATCGGCGGCCTGGAAACGGTGGTCAGCCTGGGAGACACCGTGCTGCTCAAGCCCAACCTCATCAGCCTGCGCACCTACGAGAGCGGAGCGACCACCAACCCCGCCGTAGTGCGCGCTCTCTTGGAGTTATGTAAAGAGGCCGGAGTCAAACGGGTTATCATCGGCGAAGGCTCGGCCGTCGGCTACGACACCGACCAGGCTTTCGATAGCAGCGGTCTCAGGAAGTTAAGCGCCCTGGGAGCGGAGATCGTCAATCTCAAAAAGGACGACTTTCAGTGGATGGTCATTCCCAACGGCGTGATTTTCAAACGGTTGCGCGTCCCGCGTACCTTCCTGGAGGCCAACGTCATCATCAACATCCCGGTCATGAAGACCCACGACGCCCTGCCCGTCACCCTGGGCCTGAAGAACATGAAGGGCATCATCCACGAGAGCGATAAGAAACGCTTTCACAAATGGGGGCTGAACCAGGCCATCGTCGATCTCAACAAGCTGGCTTTGCCGGAGCTGACCGTCATGGATGCTACCGTATGTATGGAAGGATTGGGACCCAACTCAGGCACGCCGGTGGGCCTGGGCCTGATCCTGGCTTCCACCGACACCGTAGCTCTGGATACAGTAGCCACTATGATCATGGGTGTTGACCCGCAGGAAGTGAGGCATCTCCAGATGGCCGGCCAGCAGGGCCTGGGCTGCGGCGACCTGGCCCAGATCGAGGTGATGGGCTGCGCCATCGAGGAGGTGAAAAGGCCCTTTAAGCGGCTGCGCTTGAGCGCCGAGCACTATCGACGTTTCGGCATCGACATTGTAGAGAGCGGGGCGTGCAGCGGTTGTCAGCACTTTCTGGAGGGCATGTTTGTCAGGTTTGAGCGAGAGGACCGCCTGGAGGCGCTGCGGGGCAAAACCCTGGTTTACGGCCAGACGGTCCGCCCCCCGGCCCAGTGCGAGAGAGAACTTCTGCTGGTGGGCACCTGCACCCGTAAGTTCAAGGAACTGGGCCGCTATATACCCGGCTGTCCGCCCCATCCCGAGGACTTCAAAAAGTTTCTGGGACTACACTAAACAGGAGCAAAGATTAATGACCTATCAAATAGACTTCGAACCTATCGGGCGGCGCGACGAAGGAGCGGAGGGAGATTCCATTCTGGACGTGGCCCGCCAGGCCGGGGTGGGCCTGGTCGCTCTGTGTGGAGGTAAGGGCACCTGTGGCCGCTGCCGGGTGCAGGTGTTGAGCGGTTCAGTTTCGCCTTTGGATGAGGCGGAAAAGAAAGCTCTGACTCCCGCCGAACAGGCTGAAGGTTTCCGTCTGGCCTGCCAGGCTCGCCTCAAAAGCGACGTTAAAGTTCACGTCCCGCCCGATTCGCTGACCGCCGCGCAGCGTACCCAGGTGGAGGGCCAGGAGATAAAGATCGCCCCCCAGCCGGCGGTGGAAAGCTACCAGGCGCAGCTTGCCCCGCCGACCCGCACCGACCTCCGAGCCGACGCCGCCCGGCTGACCGATCACCTGGCCGAACGATATGGCCTGCAAGAGCTATCCATCGATCACGAATTGCTCCGCCAACTGTCTCCCCGGCTGCGGGAAGCGCACTGGGAGGCAGCGGTAATTCTGCGCGACCAGGAGATAGTGAACGTGGGCCCCGTGGGGCAGACCCGTCTGGGGCTGGCCGTCGATCTGGGGACGACCAAGCTGGCCGGCTACCTGGTCGATCTGGAAAAGGGGGAAACGCTGGCGGCCAGGGGGGCCATGAATCCGCAGATCGCCTATGGCGAGGACGTGATGGCCCGCATCAGCCACGCCATGGAAGGGGCCGCCCAAGCCGATGCCCTGAGACAGGTGGTGGTGGACGGCCTCAACGACCTGGCCCGCCAGCTCTGCGCCCAGGCAGATCGCGCTCCAACCGAGATCGACGAGGCGGTCGTGGTGGGCAACACGGCCATGCATCACCTCTTTCTCGGTCTGCCGGTGAAGCAATTGGGGTTAGCCCCTTATCTGGCCGCCGTCAGCGCCCCGTTGGACGTCAAGGCCAGGGATGTGGGCCTGGCGCTGGCCCCCGGCGCTTACGTTCATCTGCTGGCTAACATCGCCGGTTTCGTGGGGGCCGATCACGTGGCTATGCTCCTGGCGACGGGCATCTACCAGGCAGATAAGATCGTGGCCGGCCTGGACATTGGCACCAATACCGAAATCGCCCTGAAGGCCGGCAAGCGGCTGATCACCTGTTCTACCGCCTCGGGGCCGGCCTTCGAGGGGGCGCACATCAAGGACGGGATGCGGGCCGCCCAGGGAGCGATCGAGAGCCTGCGCCTGGTTGACTCGCAGGTGGAGTATCAAACCATAGGCCACCTGCCGCCTGTCGGGCTGTGTGGGTCGGGCATTCTGGACGCCGTGGCCCAATTGTACCAGGCCGGGATCATCGACCGCCGAGGAGCAATGGACAACCATCATCCCCGCGTGCGTTCCACGGAGAACGGTCCAGAGTTTGTGCTGGTCGATAAAGAGGAGAGCGGGAGCGGACGGGAGATCGTCCTGAGTCGCAAAGATGTGGGCGAAATCCAGTTAGCCAAGGGAGCGATGCGGGCTGGCCTGAACATCCTGCTGGCCGAAACAGGCCTGGAGGCGGCGGACGTGGATGAAATCGTCATTGCCGGAGCTTTCGGCACTTATATCAACGTGGGCAGCGCCGTCAGCATCGGGATGTTTCCCCCCGTCCCCCTGGAACGTTTCAAGCAGGTGGGCAATGCGGCCGGCATGGGGGCCAAACTGGCCCTCATCTCCAGGGAACAACGGGCCAGGGCGGCGGATATTGCCCGCCAGGCGGAGTATATCGAGTTGACCAACGATCCCCGCTTCGTCACCGAGTTCTCCACGGCCATGTTTCTGGCCTGAGCTAATCGCCGCTTAGCGCCAGGCTTTGCCGTCCAAAAAATAAGATTGTGGCCCTTTCTGCCGAGGCGTGCCTGTGCATCGTCCCCTTGGGCAGCACTGTCAGCTCGCCCTCTTGCAGGGCGACGTCGCCTTCTTCACTCTCCACAAAAACCTCTCCCTTCTGCACCAGGAAAAGTTCATCCTGGTCGGCATGTCTGTGCCAGTGAGAGCTTCCCTGGCACACCACCAGACGAATCACAAAATCCTCGATGTAAACCACTTCCCTGGTGGAGAAGGGTGAGATTAACCTGGCCGCTTCCTTATCTAAGTTGAATTTTTGGAGAAGACCTTCATCCTGGGGCACGAACAACCGCCGGTCGCCGTTCTTACGGTCAGGCAGGAACTTGGGCTGAAAGAGCAGGACTACTGACCACACGAACGAGGAGGAGCGGTGCCCCACTCCTTTGGGCACTACGGCCAACTCGTTGGGTTGCAGAAGCACACTACCCCACTCGCTATCTAAGGTGATCACTCCGCTGTGCACCAGAAACAGTTCATCCTGATCGATGTGTCTATGCCATGCTATCGTCCCCTGACAGATGTACACATTCACCACGAAGTCGTCAACATAAGCCAGCTCGATCATGGAAAAAGGTTTGGTCAGTCGGCGCGCCTCCTGGCTGATATTTATCTTTTCAAGGGGCATGGGGATCCCTCCGCCCGGCATGGCTGCTGCATTTTCCTATAATATAATATATTATACCATACCTGGACTTGATTGTCAATACTACTGAGATCAGTCATAAATGGCTATTCGCTCTCCAAAAGTACGTTTTGGCATACTACATGTTGTGGTTGTTCTGAGGAAGACCACAGCATATGGCACGATGGCGAATTATGACCGCATCCCAGAGAGCCGGCTATTGACAAAAAGGGCCTTGTGAGGTATACTTGTAACCACAGGATGATGTAACCCTCGGAGTACAGCTATGGGCGAACACTCCCTTCTGGATAGCGATAAGACCATCGACCGCAATATCCCTCTGCCCTACTATTTCCAGCTTAAAGAACTGCTGCGCGAGGAAATCGAGAGCGGGAGATGGCAGCCTGACCAACAAATCCCTTCAGAATCGGATTTGTGCGAACAGTTCGAGCTTAGCCGCACGGTGGTCCGACACGCCTTGAACGAGTTGGTTAACGAGGGCCTGTTGTACCGTCAGAAAGGCAAGGGCACTTTTGTAGCCAGGCCCAAGATCGGTGAAAGCCTGGTGCAGAATCTGACCGGTTTCTACCAGGACATGGTCACGCGCGGACTGACTCCGGCGACCCAGGTGTTGGAGCAATCCCTGGCCTCGGCCAGCAAAAAGGTGGCGGAGAAACTGAATCTGGAGCCGGGCAGCCAGGTGATCAAGATCGAACGTCGGCGGTTCGTCAACGATGAGCCTATCCTTTTGGTCACTACTTATATCCCCTACCACACCTGCCCCGGCCTTTTGAATGAGGACCTGACCCAACGATCGTTGTATGCCCTTCTGGAAGAAAAATATGGCTTAGAGATCGCCAGAGGCCATCGCACCCTGGAAGCTGTGGCGGCCAGCGAGTACGAAGCCCGGCTTTTGAACATCGAAGAAAACGCCCCGCTCATTCTTCTTCATAGCGTCAGCTATCTGCGCGATGGTCGTCCCATAGAGTATTACCACGCTGTGCATCGAGGTGACCGCAGCAGATTCGAGGTGGAGCTTTTCCGCGTCAGAAAACACAGCAGACTGACGGTGGATGAGCTTCCCGACACCGATTTACCGGACAGCAACACTCTACGCGAGTAAGGGAAGGAGATAATCGAAGAGGCGCTGGAATTAGCTCGAGTTGGTCGCCCCCTGAAAACGTTGCTCAGGTTCTAGCCAGGGTGATTTAAGTTATCCTGCTTCAGAGCATTCTCTACGGGCTGGAGAAATCAGATCAGGAAGGAGGTGAGGAGCAGCTATAAACCTTGCAGATGAATGACGATATCGTGTATCCGTGGGAGAGATAAAATCTCTCCTTATTTAACCCTACAAGGAGGGGGGAAAATGTTAAGAAGGATAATCCCTATTGCTACTGTGGTAATGATGCTTCTCGGCCTGATCCTGGTCGGGTCGGCTTCAGCCGAGGAACCGGTATTGGTCTCGGCGCAGCCCCGGATCATGGCCCAGGAGGGCGCGTGCCCGGAGAAGATCGTTATAGGCTGGGCGCCGCCGGACATCACCGGGGTGTTCAAGACGGCCACCGACTTCTTCGAGAAATCGGCTGAGGACGCCGGGGCGAACGGCATCGAGGTGGAAGTCATCTCCCAGTCGCCAGCTACCCACGTGGCCTTCGCCGATCAGGTGGCGATCCTGGAGGACTACGTGCAGAGACAGGTGGACGTCATCGCCATTTCGCCCATCGAGGTGGAAGTGGTCAAGCCAGCCATCAAGAAAGCCAACGAGGCCGGCATCCCGGTCATCATCGTCAACCTGCTGGAGCCGATTGAGGGGGTGGACGTGGCTTCCTACATCGGCTTCGACAACACCGACGCCGGGCGCATCTCGGCCTATTCCCTGCTGGACTACTTCGGCGGGCCTGGGGTGCTGGGCACCGGGGAGATGGTGGACATCGAGCCTGACGCCTACCTGGACCTGGCCTGGTGGCAAGAGTTGTACCAGGACGTTGACCCGGAGACGGCAGACATCGCAGCGCGGGTGGCGATCATCGAAGGCATCGCTGGCGGTTTCTTCTCCACGGCCCGTCTGAACGGCTTCCACGAAGTGGTTGATCCTTTCCCCGGCATCGAGATCGTGGGCACCCTGCCCGCCGACTGGAACCGGGAGAAAGGGATCAAGGCCGCTGAGGACTTCCTGACAGCCAACCCGCCGGGCACGCTGGACGCCATCTGGGCCGCTTCCAACGAGATGGGCCTGGGGGCCATGCTGGCCGCCGAGGCTGCCGGTCGGCTGGAGGTGGCGGGCGAAGGCGGAGCAGGCGATGACTACGTGGCCGTCTTCACCAACGACGTGACGCCGGAGTCGGCTGACCGCATGAGAGAAGGCAAGCTGATAGCCGAGACCCATCACGGCTTCCCGGAGTGGGGCTGGTACGGCACCGAGTTCGCCGTCACCCTGGCCTGCGGGGGAGCAGTGCCGCCGATCTTCGACATCCGGCCGCGCACCATGTACCAGGCCAACGCCGATCTGTTCTATCCTGAACCTGCCCTGGAGACCATCGATTGGGAAGCCATCAAGGCCGGAGGGGCGCCACGGCTTACGGTCCCGGACAAGATCGTTCTGGGCTGGACGCCGCCGGACATCACCGGGGTGTTCAAGACAGCCACCGACTTCTTCGAGAAATCGGCTGAGGATGCCGGGGCGAACGGCATCAACGTGGAAGTCGTCTCCCAGTCGCCAGCCACCCACGTAGCCTTCGCCGACCAGGTGGCTATCATCGAGGACTACGTGCAGAGGCAGGTGAACGTCATCGCCATTTCGCCCATTGAGGTGGAGGTGGTCAAGCCAGCCATCAAGAAGGCCAACGAGGCCGGCATCCCGGTCATCATCGTCAACCTGCTGGAGCCGATTGAGGGAGTGGACGTGTCCTCCTACATCGGCTTCGACAACACCGATGCCGGGCGCATCTCGGCCTATTCCCTGCTGGACTACTTCGGCGGGCCTGGGGTGCTGGGCACCGGGGAGATGGTGGACATCGAGCCTGACGCCTACCTTGACCTGGCCTGGTGGCGGGACCTGTACCAGGACGTTGATCCGGAGACGGCAGACATCGCCGCTAAGGTGGCGATCATCGAAGGCATCGCCGGGGGGTTCTTCTCCACCGCCCGTCTGAACGGATTCCACGAAGTGGTCGATCCTTTCCCTGGCATCGAGATTGTGGGCACGTTGCCCGCCGACTGGAACCGGGAGAAAGGGATCAAGGCCGCCGAGGACTTCCTGACGGCCAACCCGCCGGGCGCGCTGGACGCCATCTGGGCCGCTTCCAACGAGATGGGCCTGGGGGCCATGCTGGCTTGCGAAGCTGCTGGCCGGCTGGAGGTGGCAGGCGAAGGTGGAGCGGGCGATGACTATGTGGCCGTCTTCACCAACGACGTGACGCCGGAGTCGGCTGACCGCATGAGAGAAGGCAAGCTGATAGCCGAGACCCATCACGGCTTCCCAGAGTGGGGCTGGTACGGCACCGAGTTCGCCGTCACCCTGGCTGCGGGCGGGAAGGTGCCGTACATCTTCGACATCCGGCCGCGCACCATGTACCAGGCCAACGCCGATCTATTCTATCCTGAGCCTGCCCTGGAGCCTATCGACTGGGGTAGCATCAAGTTCGGAGGCTCACCGCGGCTTAAGTAGAGAACAGGTTATCTCAGGGAAGGATTGCCTGCTGAGGGCAGTCCTTCCTCTCTAAGAAGCGAGAAAGGAGGAGAGACAAGAAATGAGACTGGCTGATAAGGTAGCCATCGTTACCGGCGCAGGAGCGGGGATCGGTCGGGCCACGGCCTTGCTCTTCGCCAGAGAGGGAGCCAAAGTGGTGATCGCTGACCTCGATCCCAGAGGAGGGGCGGAGACCGTGGATCTCATCAAGAAAGATGGCGGGGAAGCTATCCTGGCTCTGACCGATGTCTCCAAATCGTCCGAGGTGCAGAACATGGTCAAAACCACCCTCGATGCCTATGGGCGGCTCGACATTCTGGTCAACAACGCCGGTATCTTCGCCGAGGGCAGCGTGGTGGAAACTACGGAGGACGACTGGCGCCGCCTCCTGGGGGTCAACCTGACGGGCGTTTTCCTGTGCATGAAGTATTGCATCCCGGAGATGATCAAAGGCGGGGGCGGGGCCATCGTCAACGTCGGCTCTGAGGCCGGCCTGGTAGGGATAGGCAATCAGGTGACTTATAACGTGTCGAAAAGCGGGGTTATCGCCCTGACCAGGAGCACGGCCCTCGACTTCGCGCTCCATAACGTCAGGGTCAACTGCCTGTGCCCTGGCCGCACCCTGACCCCCCTGGTGCAGAAAGTGATCGCCGAGTCGGAGGATCCGGCAGCTACGCGGCGCATCCTTTCGGAAGACCGCCCCCTGAAGAGGATGGGAGAGCCAGAGGAGATCGCGGCTGGCATACTGTTCCTGGCCTCAGATGAGGCTCCGTATGCGATAGGAACTATCCTGTCCATAGACGGCGGTTATACCGCCTGGTAGACATCTGGCGCATCTGGCTGCTCTATTTGCTAAGGGGGTTGAAGGGTAGTATAATGGGGGTTGAGCGGCTGGCGCTATCGTCAGGCCGCGGCTTGTATACCACGATGCACTTTGAAATTGTTGGGAAGATTACTGACATCGAAACAATTGCTGTGGGTAGCAATATTCGCGTACTTCCCCTTTTGCGAAAGCGGTATGGTCCGGGGCGCTGGAGAAAGCTAAAAGGGGTCGCTACTGTTCGCTTGTCCGATGATACGATACGTCTTGCCGAAGTACATTGGTTTGAGGCGCATGGTATAGGCAAGAGGAAAATGAGAATCAAGCGTTTCTTGGACTAAGACAGATGACAAAGCATCGAAAGCCAATGCCACAATTTGCTATTTGTATCAACACCGACGATCCAGACCTGTTAACGCCGCGCATGATATATCAAGTTTTGCCCGACGAAAGCGCGGCAAAATCTAATTACATTCGGGTGATAGATAATGAGGGCGAAGACTACCTGTATCCTGCCGACTATTTTGCTTTCGTCGATTTTCCGCAGGCGGTAGAACAAGCCTTGTTACGCGCCTGACCTCCAAACCAATAATCCTGCTCAGGAGGAAACGATTAATGTCTTCATCGCTCCTTTTGCAAGCCGTGGCAATTGATAAGAGTTACCCCGGCGTTCATGCCCTCGACCACGTGGATTTTGACCTTCAAGAAGGAGAGGTTCACATTCTCCTGGGCGAGAACGGGGCCGGTAAATCGACCTTGATGAAAATTTTCAGCGGCTCGCTGCCCAAAGACGAGGGCAAAATCCTCATCCGCGACCAGGAAGTCGATCTGGGCAGCCCCCAACAGGCTCGCGATCTGGGGATAGGCATGGTCTACCAGGAGCTAAGCCTCATCCCCAACCTGAGCGTGGCCGAGAACATCTTTCTGGGTCGGCTGCCAAAACGCGCCCTGGGAGCCATCGATTGGCCTCGGCTGTTCTCCGAAGCCCATAGCCTCCTCGACGATCTGGGAGTGCAAATCGATCCCCGCCAGCGGGTCAGCGATCTGGGCATGGCCGAGCGGCAATTGACTGAAATCGCCAAAGTGCTGTCCATGAAGGTCCAGATCCTGCTCCTGGATGAGCCGACCTCCGCCCTCTCGGATGAGGAACGGGAACGGCTTTTCGACATCATCCGCCGCCTCCAGAACAGAGGAGTGGGGATCATCTACGTCTCCCATCGTCTGGCCGAGGTGCCCCAGATCGGCCAACAGGTGACTGTTCTCAGAGACGGCAAGAAGATGGGCGCCCTGCCGGTCCAGGAAGCGGACGAAGCCACCCTGATCCGCATGATGGTGGGCCGGGAACTGGAGGAGAAGTTCCCCAAAGAAGAAGTGTCACCTGGCCGGGAGATTCTCAGGGTCCAGGGCCTGACGGTCAAGGGCAAGCTGAATAACCTCAACCTCACTTTGCACGAGGGAGAGATTGTGGGCATTTCCGGCCTGATGGGCGCGGGCCGCACCGAATTCGCCCGCGCTCTGTTTGGGATCGATGAGATAGACAGCGGCCACATCTTCGTCAATGGCGCAGAGGTCGCTATCTCATCTCCCTGGGAGGCCATCGCCCTGGGTCTGGGCTATCTCACTGAGAGCCGCAGGGACGGACTGGTGGCCCCGCTGCCCGTCTCGGCCAATATCACCCTGGCCAGTCTGGGCCGCCTGTGCCGCCTGGGCTTCCTGGGACATCGCCAGGAGAGGAATCTGTCCGCAAAGTACGTGAAGGAGCTAAACATCAATACCCCCAGCCTGAGTCAGAAGATCGAACTCCTCAGCGGGGGCAACCAGCAGAAGGTGGCCCTGGCTAAATGGTTGTGCAGTCAGTCCAAGATGGTGATCTTCGACGAGCCTACCAGGGGCATCGACGTGGGAGCCAAAGTGGAGGTCTTCCGCTTGATGAACCAGATGGCTCAAGAGGGAGTGGGGATCATTATGATCTCCTCCGAGTTGCTCGAAGTTTTGGCCATGGCCGATCGCATCCTGGTCATGTGCCAGGGTACTTTCACGGCTGAATTTAAGAGAGGTGAGGCCACCCAGGAGGATATCCTCAGATGCGCCACTATAGAACATTTGGAGGGAAACGGTAATGCGTCAAACACAGACCGCGGATGAGACATCTGCTCTGCCCCAGGCCGGGAGATTACGGAGAACAGACTGGGGGACATTGCTACGGGGAGGCCCCATCATCGCCCTGCTGCTCCTGGCGGGCTATCTTTCCTTTGCCACTCCCCACTTCGCCACCCTCAGCAACGCTAAAAACGTGAGCCAGCAAAACGCCTACCTGATCATCCTGGCCGTGGGGCAAACGCTGGTCATCATCGGGGCCGGCATCGATCTCTCGGTAGGGGCGGTCATGGCTGTCTCTGCTTCGGTGACGGCCGTGCTTGCCACTCAGCAAATTACCATCGTGGGGGCCCCTATTGGCCCCTTGAACGTCTGGCCGGCCATCCTGATCGGGCTGATCGTCGGCACCCTGGCTGGTTTCATCAACGGGCTGATCATCACCAAAGGCCGCATTCCCGATTTCATCGCCACCCTGGGGATGATGGAAGCGGCCCGTGGGGTGGCCTTGTTGGTGACAGGAGGGCTGCCTGTCCCCTCTCACCTGACCGCCACCGAGCTTAAAGGCTATCTGCCCGAGGCCATCATCTGGATGGGAGGCAGAGAGTTTTTAGGCATACCCACGGGGCCTCTGATCGCGGTAATCATCGTGATCGTCGGCTGGTTGATCATGAGCCAGACCGGCCTGGGGCGGGCCATCTACGCCCTGGGAGGTAACAAAGAGGCCGCCAGGGTATCCGGCATTAACGTGGACCGCACCAAGATAGCGACCTACACCATCATGGGCCTGATGGCCGCCATCTCCGGCCTGGTGCTGACCGGACGCATGAACTCGGCCAACGCACTGATGGCTACCGGCGTGGAGTTGGAGTGCATCGCCGCCGTAGTCATTGGCGGCACCAACCTGTTCGGCGGCGAGGGCGGCGTCATCGGCACCCTGATCGGGGCCGTCATCATGGGCGTTTTGGGCAACGGCCTGAACCTGCTCAACGTCTCCGCCTTCTGGCAGCGGGTGGTGATGGGCGTCGTCATCGTCATCGTGGTCGTCTTCGATCAGTGGCGCAGAAGAAAGTTTGGCGCTTAAAGGGGGTAACAATGAAGTACTCGATAAGCAATTGGATCTATGGCGATGAGCCTTTGCGGGCGACCTTCGAGCGCCTGAGTAAATACGGCTACGACGGCATCGAGTTAATGGCCGAACCCCGGCAGTACGACGTGGCTGAGATCAATAGTCTCTGCCGGGAGTTTGGGCTGGAAGTCCTCTCCCTGGCGGGCATGTATCCCTGGCCCACCGAGGAGCGCGACCTGGCTAACCCTGACCCCCAGGTGCGGGAACGGGCCGTGAACTACCTGAAGGAGTGCGTGGACTTTGCGGTGGCTATTGGCGCGCCGCTGATCATCGTCGTTCCGGCGGCCATCGCCCGCACCGCGCCCCTGGGCCAGTTCCAGACAGAAGAGGAATGGGTGGAGGCCGCCGAAAGAGAATGGAACTACGCCGTGGAATCGGTGCAGAAGGCGGCCCTCTACGCCGGGGAGAAAGGCATCCTGCTGGCTATCGAGCCGATCAATCGCTACGAGAGCTTTATGGTCAACAGCGCCGAGCAAGGGCGGCGCTTCGTCTCGGACGCAGGTTCGGAGGCCGTCAAGCTGCATCTCGACACCTTCCACATGAACATTGAGGAAAGCGACCTGCCCGCAGCCATCCGCCAGGCCGGGGAGCAGTTGATCAACTTCCACGTGGCCGACTCCAACCGGCAGGCGGTCGGACGGGGCCACATCGACTTCAAAGCCATCGTGAAGGCCCTGAAAGACATCGACTATCAGTGGACCCTGGCCCTGGAACCCTTGCCCCCTGTACCTGAGCCTTACATCGCCGCCCGGCTGAAGCGGTACGAACCCCTGCGCGATGTCTACGCTGAGGAGTGCATTGCCCTCCTCCGCCAGTATGAGGAAGAGGTTTGATAGTCCCTGAACCTTTCAACCACAAAGCACGCTAAGGGCGCAAAGAGAAACCTTTGTGTTCTTCGTGCTCTTTGTGGTTGTAACGTGGAGTGAATTTTTGACATTGGAAAGGAGTTGAAAGTGACTGCGGTAAGGATTTGTCTGGTCGGAGCCGGACGGGCGGGGATGGTGCACGCCCGGAACTATCAACAAAACGTGCCCGACGCTTCGGTGGTGGCGGTGGTGGATGCTGACCTGGGGCGGGCCAAAATGGCGGCCCGCGAGCTGGGGGTTGAGCTGTGTTTTGCCAACATCAACCGAGCTATCCAGGAAGCAGAGTTTGAGGCGGTGTGCATCGCCACCCCTACCTTCACCCACGCGGAAGTTGCCATTGCTGCGGCGCAGGCGGGAAAGCACGTCTTTTGCGAGAAGCCCATGGCTATCACCCTGGAAGAGTGCCAGGCCATGATCGACGTCGCCCAGGAGGCCGGGGTCAGGTTGCAGATCGGCTTCATGCGTCGTTTCGACCCCTCGTTTATGGCCGCCAAACAGAAGATCGAGGAGGGGGCCATCGGGGAGGTGATGATCGTCAAATCCCTCGGTCGTGGGCCGGGCCTGCCTCCCCGCTGGGCCTGCGATCCCCAAACCAGCAACGGCCTGTTGGCCGAGGTGAATAGCCACGACTTCGACTCTATCCGCTGGCTGGCAGATAGCGAATACGAACGGGTTTACGCCGAAGCCGATAATTTCAAGTGCCCCGATCTCCAGGCCGAGTTCCCTACCTTCTTCGATAATGCCATAGTTTCTCTGCGTATGCAAAACGGGGTTATGGCCCTCATGGATGGCACCTGCCCGGCCACCTACGGCTACGATGCCCGCATGGAAATCCTGGGCAGCCAGGGGGTGATGCTGATCGGCGACCTGCCGTACCTGAAGGTGACCACCTGCACCAAAGAAAGCGGGGTGGTGGTTCCTACGGCCCCCAGTTGGCGAAACCTGTTCCGCGAGGGCTACATCGCTGAAGCTCGCCACTTCGTACACTGCGTCCTCAGCGGAGAGGAGCCGAGAGTGACGGGTGAGGACGGGAAGCGGGCGGTAGAGATCGTCTTGGCCGCCAATCTTTCCATCGAAACCGGCCTGCCCGTTACCCTGCCGTTGGATTAGCTGACACGGATTTTGGTCGCGGATTTCACGGATTAAAAATCTCAGCGAACTCCGCGCCCTCTGCGGTAAGAAAATAATATGCGAATAAGCGAAAGGAAATCGTAATGCTGGCCGCTGTTTACTACGGCATAGAGGACATCCGTGTAGAGGAGGTAGAACAACCCGCCATCGGCCCCAACGAGGCTCTGCTCAGAGTGCGGGCCGCCACCATTTGCGGCACCGACCTGCGCATCTACGCCAGCGGGCATTTCAAAATCCCGCCGGGCACAAAGCGCATCCTGGGGCACGAGGTAGCCGGCGAGGTGGCCGCCGTCGGTTCGGAGGTGCAAACCCTGAAGCCAGGTCAGAGGATCGCCATCGCCCCCAACGTGGGCTGCGGCGCCTGCTGGCAGTGTCTCCAGGGCCACAACCACCTGTGCCCGGATTACCAGGCTTTTGGGGTCAGCCTGGACGGCGCTTTTGCTCAGTACATGCGCATCCCGGCGGCCTTCATCCAACGGGGGAACATAACCCCCATCCCTGAGAGCCTTTCCTATGGGGAGGCGGCCCTCAACGAGCCTTTCTCCTGCTGCTACAACGGCTCTCGCGCCTGCCGCATCGAGCCGGGCGACGTGGTGTTGATCGTAGGGGCCGGCCCTATCGGCATCATGCATCTCTTTCTGGCCCGTCTGAGCGGGGCGCGCCTGGTCATCCTGAGCGAGATGATCGAAGAGCGTCTGGCCCAGGCTGTGGAGTTTGGGGCCGACCTGGGCCTCAATCCGGCCAGGGATGACGTGGTGGAGGCCGTCCGAGAGGCCAGCGAGGGGCGAGGGGCCGACGCCGTCATCGTGGCCGCCCCTTCGCCTGCGGCCCAGGAACAGGCGCTAGAATTAGTCGCCATCCAGGGGCGGATCAATTTCTTCGGCGGTCTGCCCAAAGGCAAAGAATTCATCCGTTTCAACTCCAACCGGGTGCATTACAAAGAGATCACGGTCACGGGCACGACAGGCTCCAGCAGCGCTCAGTTTCGCCGCACTATGGAGATTCTCGCCTCGGGCCAGGTCAACCTGGCCCCCCTGATCAGCGCCCGTGTCCCTCTCTCCCAGATAAAAGAGGCGTTCGAG
>DAOULT010000057.1:0-3088 GCA_034417895.1 Anaerolineae bacterium
CTCAATCTGCGTTAATCTGTGTTCATCGGCGGTTCTTTCTCTAAGTTCTCCGTGCTCTCTGTGGCTTAAATTGGAGGTTGACCATGATCTATTTCGACAACGCTGCCACCTCCTGGCCCAAACCGCCGGAGGTGATAGAGGCTATGACCTGCTTCCTGGAACAGGTAGGAGCCAATCCGGGTCGTTCCGGCCATCGGCTGTCCATCGAGGCCGGGCGCATCGTCTACCAGGCCCGCGAACTCCTGGCCCAACTGTTCAACGCCCCGGATCCGCTGCGCATCGTCTTCGGCCATAACGTGACCGAAGCCCTCAACCTGGCGCTGCGCGGCTATCTGCGGCCCGGCGACCACGTGGTCACCAGCAGCATGGAGCATAACTCGGTCATGCGTCCCCTGCGTGCTTTGGAGCGAGAAGGGGTAGCCCTGACCGTGGTGCCTTGCTCGGCGCAGGGCTTCCTCGACCCCGCCGACCTGGAGGCCGCCATCCGCCCGCAAACGGCGCTGATCGTCCTCAACCACGCTTCCAACGTGGTGGGCACTCTGCTGCCGATGAGCGAAGCCGGGCAGATCGCCCGCCGACACGACGTCCTGCTCCTGGTGGATGCCGCCCAGACGGCCGGAGCCTGCCCCATCGACGTGCAGGCCGATCAGATTGACCTGCTGGCCTTCACCGGGCACAAGGCTCTGTTCGGCCCGCCGGGGACGGGCGGGCTGGTCATCGGCCAGCGGGTGGACGTGGAGAGGTTCCAGCCCTTGAAGCGGGGAGGCACGGGCAGCCGCTCAGAAATGGAGGAGCAGCCCGATTTCCTGCCCGATATGTGCGAGAGCGGGACGCCTAACACGGTGGGCCTGGCCGGATTGGTGGCGGGGGTGTCCTTTGTGCAAAAGCGGGGCGTGGAGGACATCCGCGCCCACGAGGTGGCGCTGGCCCAACAACTGATCGCGGGGCTGAAATCCATCCCCGGCGTGAAGGTCTACGGCGGCGGGGATGCCGAACGCCAGACGGCCACCGTGTCCTTCAACATTGAGGGGCTGCTGCCCTCAGAGGTGGGCCTGCGCCTGGACGACGAGCACGAGATCATGTGCCGCGTGGGGCTGCACTGCGCGCCCGCCGCCCACCGCACCCTGGGCACTTTTCCGGCGGGGACGGTGCGCTTTGGGCTGAGCGACTTCAATACTGCCGAGGAGGTGGAGAAGGCTGTGGAGGCGGTGAGGGAGTTGGCTGCTTGAGATACGGTCAGGGGTTTTCGCGCGATCCTTTCTCTATCTTCTGTCTCTTCAGCTTCAGATAGGCTTTCAGAGGAGTGTCGCCGGTTCCTATAGAGATGGTGCAGCCGGTTCGCTCAAAAAATAATTGCGGTAACTCATCAAGTAAACTCTCATCGAACCTTTCATCAAACTCCGCGAATATACTGTCTCCGCCCCAGAAGATGATCTCGCCACCGGCGGCCTTGATGCAGTCTATAATCTCTTGCATCGCCGCGTTCACGCGTTCGCTCAACTCTTTCGCTTCAGCTAAATTTTTCTGAAGCAACTTCACCTCAATGCGTGCTCCGATGCGGTCGCCGTCGATGCTGCAATAGACTGGCATAGTCGGACCCTCCTCTGCTTTTTCGTTTGTGAACTAAGGAATACCTATTCTCTCTGCGATTGTCAGCGTGATATCGCTATGATTTCCTCATACCTTCCTAAATCCTCGAACCATTGATAAAAATAAAGACGCGCATGGTTCTGAGTGCCTAGCATATATCCCACTGCAAAAGCCAAAGTCGCTGGAGCAGAGATGAATAGATGGACTGGCCTGGGTCCACTTTGTTTTAGAACCGCGCTTAATCGGTGGTAAAGCTCGCGGGCAAACCCTTGCCATTCCCTCTTGTTGTCTTTAAGCTTACGAGGATCGTAAGGTGTAATTACATCTATTTTTATTCCCTCTGTTCGTAAAAACGATCTAACATCATCTTCAATATCAAGACTAATGCTTAATATAATTGCTACAGGTATTTCTTCTATTATATTTAGAGAAGCTGTTACCTTATCTCCTGTCTGTGTCTTATCTATTGATATACCTTTTTCTAGTTTTTCTATCTCTAACTCCAGAGCTGCTATCTTCAGCCTGATATCCTCGATCTCCACATCAATTTCTGGCGGAGTATTTATGCCAAGTTGAGCTTGTCGCTTTTCCAGTTTGTGGAGCCGTCTTCTGTGCGTTTCTAACAGTTCACGTTTGTACTCCAACTCCTCCTCAATAGGATCACTCATACCTTTACCCTCCTGGCAATTTGGTTATTTGGATAAAGAAAAGAATAACCCGCGACGCACCGTTATAATTTCCTGATAGCTTCTCAAATTAGGAATCCATTGATAGAGATGCACATCATAATGAGTCCCCAACAAACACCCCATTGCAAACGCTAAGTTCGCTGGAGCGGAGAGGAATATATGGATTCTTTTAGCTCTAATCTTGTCTAGAATTGCGCTAAGTCCTGGGAAAAACTCGGCAACGATCCCCTCCCACTCCTCCTTGGATCCCTCAAGGTCACGTTGACCTGAGATCATAGAGATTACTGCAATATCGGCACCAATTCCCTTTGTTTGCAAGAACCTCTCGACATCGGCCCGAATGGGACGGCTGATATCCACGACGACTGCCACATCGTCCTTTTCCACATCATTTATCTTTCCCCAGGCAACCTCAAGATACTCACCCCTCCACACCCTCTCTTTTTCTAGCTCCAGCCCCGCAATCTCTCTGCGAATGTCTTCAATCTCCAAAACAACGTGTGGTGGAGCGTCTATGCCATATTGAGCTTTCTGCTTTTCTAGTTCGTGAAGCCGTCTCTTATGCATTTCCAACAGTTCGCGTTTGTATTCCAACCCTTCTGCTCTTAGATCATCCATGCCCTTTATCCTCCTGATGACTCAACCGATATGGCGACGCGTAGCCTCGCTGCCCACCACATTCAGCCGCCCTATGAGCACCGAAATTTACACTACCATTATACAATATCACCCGTCCATCGTCAATACTGTAAACTAAACGTCAATTCGTGATTCGGATGGGGGATTGGATCGCGGAGGATAGGGAGGGA
>DAOULT010000058.1:0-5932 GCA_034417895.1 Anaerolineae bacterium
TACTCGATGACCCGTTCGTAGTGGGCATCGGCGTCGGGGTGTATTTCCTGGTAGTCGGCTTTGACCCGATCTTTCAGCCAGGCGCGAGTCGTCTCGTCCGGCTCGACCACGCCGTTTTTGGCTCCCATCTCGGCGGCCATGTTGCACAGCACCATCCGCCCGGCCACGCTCATATTTCTGATCGTCTCTCCGGCGAACTCCACCGACCGATAGTCGGCCCCGTCGGCTCCCAGGTCGTGGATGATGTGCAACACCAGGTCCTTGGCCGAAACGCCGGGGGCCAGTTCGCCGTTGATCTCCAGGCGGTAGCTGGCGGGCACCTTCAGCCACAACTCGCCGGTAGCCATGATAGCCGCCGCCTCAGTGCGCCCAATGCCGGCCGCAAAGGCTCCAAACGCGCCGTGAGTGGTGGTATGCGAATCGCTGCCCAGGATCAGGCGGCCAGGGAAGGCGTGTCCCTTCTCCGGCAGCACCTGGTGACAGATGCCTTCCCCCACGTCGTAAAAGTGTTCGAGGCCCTGCTCCTGCACGAACCGGCGGATTTCCTTGTGGTTGCGGGCGTCGGCTTCGCTGGCGGCGGGAACGACGTGATCCAGGACGATGACGCTCATGGCCGGATCGATCACCTTCTGCACCCCGATCTGGCGGAAATGTCTGGCGATGGCCGCCGTGTTGTCGTGGGTCAACAACGCGTCCGGCCGCACGTTGACGATCTGGCCGGGCGCCACGCTATCCAGGCCCGCTTTCTGGGCCAGCACCTTCTCGGCAAAGGTCAATCCCATCGGCGTTCTCCTCACCACTTCTGATAGTGGACCTTGTTTTCGTCGTACTTGGTGCCCGGTTCCCTCTTCTCGGCCGGATGGCCGATAGACAGCAGGTTCAAGATATCGTACCTGGCCGGGACGCCCAGTATCCGCCGGATATCCTCCTGGCGCTCCAGGCGAGGGTAGACCCCCAGCCATACCGACCCCAACCCCAGGGCGGTGGCGGCCAGCAAGATATTTTCCGTGGCTGCGGAGCAATCTTGTACCCACTGCTCGTTGGCCGCCTCGCCACACACGGCGATAGCCAGGGCCGCCTGGGACAGCATCTTGCCGTAGATGTGGGCCTGAGCCAGCTTGTTCAAGGTCTCCCTGTCGGTCACCACCACGAAGTGCCAGGGCTGGCGGTTGTTGGCCGTGGGCGCGGCCATACCTGCTTCCAGCAGCAGCTTGATGTGCTCCTCGCTCACAGGCTCGGCGGTGTAGCGGCGAATGCTGCGTCGAGCAAAAATAGTGTCGATCAGCTCTTCAGTCATGGTTTGTCTCTCCTCTTTTTGAATCTCATTTTTGGCCGCTCAACGGGCCAGCGATTTGCCGTAGGCGAACAGGTCTCCCGCCTGGTAAATGTCCATCTGCACCCTGGAGAATGGCCTGGCGGGGAATTCTTTCTCTCCATTCAGCACCATCCTCCCGCTCTCGAAGTCTACTGCCAGCTCGTCGCCGTCCTTGAAAACCTGCTCCATCCCAGACAGCCCTTCCAGCGTGAGGATGGGAAACCCGCTGTTGATGGCGTTGCGCTTGTAGATAGCTCCATAGCTCTCGGCGATCAAAGCGCCCACTCGCAGGGCGCGGAAACAATCCACCGCCTGTTGACGGGAGGAGCCGGCCCCAAAGTTCGCCCCGGCCAGGATAATATCGCCAGGCTCACATTTTTGGGGAAAGTCCTCCCAGCCCTTGAGGTTGCCCAGGGCGTACCGGCCCATTTCCTCAATGTCCGTGACGTGCAGATGGCTGTTATGGAAAATCATATCCGTATCGATGTCGTTCGCGATTTTGCCCTGCTCGTCAGTCAGAACCCAGATTCTACCTTTGATCTTAGTGGCTTTCATTCGTTATACCTCCACAGGCACCGCGATCTCACCCTTCAGCGCGCACCAGGCCGCAGTAACAGGGCTGGCCAGGTAGGTATCGCCCGCTCCTTGCTTGCCGACGAAGTTTCTATTGCTGGTGCTGACCTGTACCTGGCCCTGGCCGGTCATCCCGATCTGGCCCGAAGCGCAGCCCCCACAGCCGGGATTGCTGATGATGAAGCCCGCCTCGAACAGAATATTGATAATACCTTGCTGGAGCATACGTTCATACACCTGGCGGGTGGCAGGCACCACCGAAGCCATGACCCAGGGCCGAATCTTCTGGCCCTTCACCACCTGGGCCACCGCCAGGAAATCCTCGAAGCGACCATTGGTGCACGAGCCAAAGAACACGGAGTCTATCCGCCTCCCGACCAGCTCTCGCACGGGCTTCACGTTAGCGGGGTTAGGTGGACAGGCCATGAGCGGCTCCAGAGCGGTGATATCCACTTCGACCACCTGGCAGTACTCCGCCTGCGGGTCAGCATAGACCCCTGCCAGGTCATCCCTTCCTGAGCGGACGCGGCAGAAGTCTAACACCTCCTGGGAAGGGGGGATGAAACCCACGATGCCGCCCATCTCGGTGACCATGCTGGCTAAGGTAATCCGCCCGGCCAGGTGCAGCTTTTCCACCGCCGGGCCATAAAATTCTACCGCCCGTCCCAGGGCGCCGCTGGAGCCTAGCTCTTGCAGCACGGCCAGGGTCAGGTCTTTGGCCGTGCCGGGATATGCCAACTCGCCTTTGACCACCACTTTCATGGTGGGGGGCACCTCGAACCAGGTTTTGCCCGTCTTGAAGGCGAAAGCGATGTCCTGGTCGCCCATACCCTGGCCGAAAGCGCCGATGGCCCCCAGAATGTTCAGATGGCTATCCGTGCCCACAAAAGTGCAGCCCGGCAAGGCCAGACCTTGCTCGATAGCCACGTGGGAGCCAATGCCCATGTTCACGTCGAACACCCGGACGCCCTGCTCCCTGGCCCACAGCCGACAGAGGTGTTGGTTGTTAGCATAGGGGATATTATTGGCCGGCACCACGCAATCGAAGGTGAAAAAGGTCTTGTTTTTATCGGCCACCGCATCCTGGCCGTAGTGGGCCTGGAAATTTTTCACCACGTTGGCCCCCCCGAAATCGCGGGCCGTGCGCACGTCCAGATCCATCCAGACGATGTGGCCCGCCCTCACTTCTTCCTGGCTGTGCGCCTGGATGATCTTTTCGATAATGGTCTTTCCAGACATGGAGTCATCGCCGTCCTTTCTTTTTTATCGCGCCTTGCGGTTGTAGTGACGACTTCAGTCGTTACTACTTGTTATCGCCTGCTCATTCTGGCTGCCAGCTCTTTTCTGGTTTGCGCCCGTTTCAGGCTCTCGAAGTTGGTGAAATCGGCGTGGTTGATGATGGTCGCTTCGGTGGAACGCTGGACTTTATCGCCCTCCCCGGCGTGGGCGGCGATCATGTGCTGCACTTCGGGCGGCAGATCGAAGCGGGCCGCCAGAGCCATGCCGCTGAAAGGATGGCGTATCAGTTTGCCATAAGCGGTCTGCACCGTCAGGCCCTCCGCGCCCGGCTCGTACTCCACCAGCTTGCCGATGTCGTGCAGCAGCCCCCCGGCCACCAGGTAATCCATGTTGATGGGAAGCAGGTCGCCGTAAACTTCCTGCATGGCTTTGGCCGCCCCGATGCTGGTCAGGGTCACGGCCCGCACGTGCTCGACGTAGCTGGTCGGACAGGGATCGATGAGCAGGGTGAAAGGCATTTCCAGCAGGTCGGCCACCTGCCAGCCCCCTTGCTCCAGGGCGCTCTCGTAAGTTTGGAGGCACTTTTCCCGCAGCTCGCCGTCTTCGATCAGGTCAAATTCGGGCAGCAGTTTCAAAAGCTCGTTTTTCACAGTCATTGTAATTCTCTTTCCTCCACCCCATCGTATTCGTGGGCCATAGGCGAGATACGGCGCATGGGTTTCATCCGGGTTTGCTCCTCGTAGACGTGGGCACACAGACCGACCACGCGGCTGATGGCAAAAAAAGCGTTGCCCAGTTCTGGGGGAAAGCCCATCTCACACAGCACGGTGGCGATGGCTCCGTCCACGTTCAGGGGCAGATCTCTGTTCAGAGCTTCCTTCATAGCCGTCCGCAGGACGTGGGCCATCTCCACGTACTCTCCGGCCACCCCCACCTCTTCGGCCAGGGCAAAGAGCCGCCTGGTGCGTGGGTCGTCCTTGTGGACGCGATGGCCGTAGCCGGGGATGCGTTTTTTGGCGGCTCGATATTCGGCCAGCAGTTCAGCCGCGGTGGTAGCCGCCTCCTGGTCGTTTTCTCGTTTGCGCTCCACCGCTTCCAGCAGCACGCGCATACAACCCTCGATGGCCCCGCCGTGATGTCTGTTGATAGACAGGATTCCAGCAGCCACCGCCGAGGTCAAAGGCGCGCCGCCAGAGGCCACCGTGCGGGCCGCCAGCGCCGAGGGAGGAGTGGCCCCATGATCCACGCTGGAGACCAGGATGGCGTCCAGCAGCCGGCCGTGGGCCTCCGAGGGTAAATCCCCACGCAGCACCAGATAAACCACGTGGGCGAAAGGTAAGCGCCCCATCAACTCGTCGATACGATAGCCACGCACGGCCACTTTATCAGGCTCGATTTTGGTGATGGCCGTAGGCCATTTCTCTTCGGTTGTCATCGTTGATTTCCTCCTTAATTCAGGGCATCAAAGCCCCATCTGGCGCAGCGATTCCTTCGTCGCTTTGGGGATTTCGTCGAAGGAATCTACTACCGTGGCTCCCACTTCACGCAGGCGTCTGACCTTACCCTCATGGGTGCCTCGTTCACCCTCGATGATGGCCCCAGCATGGGAGAATCGGGTGCCGGACCTGGCCGCCTTGCCCCCGACGTAGGCCACCAGGGGCTTGGTGAACTCTCCGGCCTCGATCAAATCGGCCACCTGCTCTTCCTGCGAGCCGCCGATCTCGCCGAACATGACCACTGCTTTGGTGTCCGGGTCGGCCTGGAAAAGTCTGACCACCTCTGGATGGGGCAGGCCGACCACCACGTCGCCGCCGACGTGCACCAGGGTCGTCGCCCCGATGCTTTCCTGGGCCAGGTAATAGGCCATGGACGAGGTGATACCCCCGCTACGCGAGGTGATGCCCACCGGCCCCTGAAAAAACCACGAGCGGGCCGAGGCCGCCTTGCCGCCCATCATGCCTAGCACCGCCTTGTCGGGGCTGAGCACCCCCAGGGTATTAGGCCCTACGAAGCGGGCCCCCGCTTCTTTGGCCGCGTGAGCGATGGTCAGCACGTCGTGGATGGGCACCCGGTCGGGGATGATGACCAGGAGCTTAATCCCGGCCTCGATGGCCTCCAGGGCCGCGCCCTTGACCAGAGGAGCGGGAATGAACAGGACGCTGACGTCCAGCGGCCCCATCTCCTCCCAGGCTTCCTCCACCGTGTCGAAGACGGGCACGCCCTCCACTTCCTGCCCACCCCGGCCAGGCGTGCAACCGGCTACCACGTTGGTGCCGTAGTTTTTCATCAGGGCGGTGCGAGTCTGGCCCTCCCGCCCGGTGATGCCCTGTACCAACACCCTTTTGGTTTCATCTATTAAGATGGACATAATTTTCTACCTTTCTCGCTCATAGAGAACTTTTCCTTCGCTCAGGATTTCTTCGACGAAGAAATCGCCCATTTCTATCCTTCGGGCTAGCTCTTGTGGGGTATAGACCAGCGGTTCAAAGGCCAGGTAGCGATCTGGGGAATAGACAAGCCGGTAAACCTCCCTGATCCGATCAAGAGGATGTCGGTCGGTGTCTTTGACGATGAGCATGTCGATATCGCTATCTTCCCTAACCTTGCCATGTGCACAGGAGCCGAAAAGGATGATCCTTTCCGGATCATAGGCTTCTTTCAAGCAGAGAACGATCCTGTCTATTTCCTGCCCGTAAAGTTCTTTAAAATCTCTACCGGTCATGGGGTATCCTCACTGCAACCGATCAGCCTTTGGCAAGCCGCAAACACCTCTTCTGCTTCAGTCAAAGCCTGCTGCGCCTTGGC
>DAOULT010000059.1:0-46732 GCA_034417895.1 Anaerolineae bacterium
ACTGGGTTCCCGTTGCAGGAGGAATAATCCTACAAAGGTTACAATTATAACAGAGAAAATACAAATAGCTGTCTCCCAATGAATTCTGTCGATTAGAGAAGGGAGAGGATCACCCTCGTCCAATTCGAGAGAAGCGTAACAACATACCCCTTTACAGGGCTTGATTTGAATTATATGTGATTTACCATCTCTGTAGAGGTTAGACATATAACTTATAGCATATTGTTCTCTGTAATCATTGATTATTCTCTTCAAGGAATCAGAGCTATCAAAGCACTCTATACCTCCTTGTCCCTCCCATTTATCTTCATGCACAAAAGCGTGGACGTACAGATTAGGCAACCCTTTCAGCAAGTCACTCTCAGGAGGAGGAAAGGAAGTGAAGAGCACAAATACTTCTTCCCGTTTCTCACAGGCAGAAGTGGTACCAACTGTTTTTCGCCTCGCTATCTGTTTTAGAATTTTATTTAAGCTATTTTGCCCTTTATTTTGTTCGATCGGTTGCAACGAGAAAATTCCATTTATTAATGCTCCCCCATTAGTAGTAGGTTTTACCAACTGGTCTTGTGAATGCCAAATTTCTCCTACATCGCTATTTAAATTCCTCAATGGCTCCCCTTCAAGGTCCAGATTTTCTTCAGCGATATCCATTAATTCTTTCACAGTCTCGCCTAAATATCCTTGTTCCACATTAATAATAAAAGAAACACAGATACCCCGCGTGGTTTCTGCAGGAAATATGCGTAAAAAAGGTTTCGGAACAGATGTGCCGTCTTCAGATATAGAAATCTTATCCAGTTCTGACGATGATAAGCCTGGAAAGGAAGCAACCGGGCACATTAAAGTTATTGGCTGGAGGCGAGAACTATCTTCAATAATACATTTATACTTTCTCTCCTCCTGTGAATAAGTTATAGACGGTGTAAGAGAGCTAATGAATACAATAACTAGTAGAATAGTAATAAAAAGAACTATAAATCTGTAACATCTAAAATAACGTTTCTTAATCATTTTTTTCCCCTTTCTCCTCCGACGGCCCAGCCGGGTGGGGTGACAGCCCTCCTGAAGCAGAGCGGTTTTCTTTTGACTTTATGCCCCGCCAAAGGTCGGAAGGTTTTTTTGGTAATTCATGGAGAATACTTACCGTGAAATAAATTATAAAACCCAAACTGACGAGAGAAGCTATACATAATATCCACGAAGGCGCATATGCCAGCGCTCTGGTAGCAGGATACATTTCTGAAAGAGTGTATCCTTTCCATTCAGACAACGTAATATCCAGAATAGATCTGAGAAATACAATATAACATAAATAAATGCAGTGGATGATAAAAGATATTACAAATCCTCTCTTTTTGGCATCAATTCTTTTCATGTTGAATTTAGAACTTTTATTTATATCATTTTTAATATAAATATAGTATACAATAAGAAAATCTACTAATAATATAATCACTGCAATGATGAACTGATGTTTTATAATAAAATTCATTAAATCCATTTTTTATTTCTCCTTTATAGTTTAACACTTATATAAATTGTAGAATTCATCTATTAATTTCTTATCTTCAATATATTGCTCAGAATTATTGCGACACTCTATAGCTTTATCTATATTACAAATTCGTTTCCATCCAACCATTTCAACCATGTATGAGAGTCCTTCCAGCGTTTTCACATCATCAGGTTTTTTAACAGTACTTTTGAGTCCCTTAATTTTACCCTCTCTTAATTCCTCAATTTCATTGCAAATAGATTTTAGCTCGTTCTCTTCCTGCTTGATTTTTACTTCTCTTATCCATTCTAAATATGCAAGCAGTTGATAATAATGATAACGTACCCAGGATGGCGCTGTTTCCTTTTCATGATACTCTATAGCTCTTTTAAAGGCACTTATTGCAAGTTCGTGATTCCTTAGAACTAAAGACGCTATTCCGTAAACGTAATGCAGTTCAGGATTTTCTTCCTGAGATATTTTTTCCCAATAATCCTTTTCCAAGCGTTCTTTTAATTTCTCATCTGTCTTAGTTTTTTCATCTCCCGATAATAGAGTAAGCATCTCGACAATAAGCTCTAGAAGTTTTAAGATATCCATTTTTATATCCCCCCTCTTGAATATTTGCACTCATAACAATCCCAGTAATAGATAGAATCTTACCCGGCTTTGAAGACAAGGATCAGCAACACCGGGCAGAGAAACAGGCAAAGCCCCCACAGCAGAGAAAAGGATGGAGCATTCTCTTCAGAAACCAGCACTTTAAATTATTATACCACAAAAGGGTTATTATTAGGTAAAAATCAGGTTAAGATTTGGTTAAAAATTTCAGAACATATGTCCTAAACGTGCTTAATTAAATGGATTTTTATCCCGACTTTGCCGATCTGAAATATGCTGCGCAAGAAGCGTTGCGCATTTTGACGAATAGAAGGAAAGTAATACATCTGCTCTCAAGGCCTTTACAACCCCGGCTGTTTGGTGTACAATGACTGCCGGACAATACAGAACGAGAAGGAGAGAAGGATGAAACCTGTTACGGCTATCAGTTTAATCGTGGCGATGATACTGATCGTATCTTGCGGAGCGCAGCCCACCCCGACGCCCCCAGGCAAGCAGGGCGGCAAACTGGTCTACGGTCTGACGCTGGCCCCCTCCGGCCTTGACCCTCACGTCAACGCCTCCTCGGAGTTGGGCATCCCCCTGACCAGCCTCTACGACCCGCTGGTGTGGCAGGATGTGGACGGCGCTTTTGTGCCCGGCCTGGCCGAATCCTGGGAGGTCTCCGAGGATGGATTGGCCTACACCTTCCACCTGCGGCGGGACGTAAAATTTCACGACGGCACGGCTTTCGACGCCGAGGCGGTCAGGTTCAACTTCGAGCGCATCGTCGATCCGGCCACCAAATCCCAGAAAGCGGCGGCGATGATGGGTTCTTACGAGCAAACTGAAGTGGTAGACGACCACACGGTCGTAGTGCACTTCCAAGAACCCTACGCCCCTTTTCTCGATTCAGCCAGCCAGGTTTACCTGGGCATGGCCTCTCCGACCGCCGTTCGGAAATGGGGCGCAGATTACCAGATGCACCAGGTTGGCAGCGGCCCTTTTATGATGAAAGAATACGTGCCCAAAGATCATCTCACCCTGGTTCGCAACCCGGATTACAATTGGGCGCCCTCCATATTCAAGCACCAGGGGGCGGCCTACCTGGACGAAATCGAGTTTCGTTTCTTCGCCGAGCCGGCCACCCGCGCCCTGGCTTTGGAGGAAGGCTCAGCCCAGGTCATGGGCGAGATTCCGCCCGGCGACGCCGAACGCTTGCAGGACAACGACCAGTTTCAGGTCATGCCGGTAGAGGTGCCTGGTCAGCCCTTGCAGGTGTTTCTAAACGTCGAAAAAGCGCCGACCGACGAGCTGGCCGTCCGCCAGGCTCTCAGCTACGCCGTGGACAAAGAGACCATCGTGAAAAACGTGTTCAAAGGATTCTCGCCTGTGGCTCACGGCCCGCTGAACGCTTCGACGCCGGGTTACGATGAGAGCCTGAAGGGACTGTATCCTTACGATCCAGCCCAGGCCGAGACGATGCTGGAGGAGGCCGGCTGGGTGGACGAAGACGGCGACGGGGTACGGGAGAAAAACGGCCAGAGGTTACAGCTCGAAGCTTACCTGATGGGCTGGGGATTCATGCCCGAAGTCATGCAATTCATGCAGGCTCAATTCAAAGCGGTGGGCGTGGAGATGAACACTCAACTGGTGGCTTACCCTGCCGCCCTGGAGGCCGCCAGCCAGGGTAAACACCACCTCATCCCCTTCACTCTGAGCAGCAGCGACCCCGATATCCTACGCACTTTCTTCCACTCCGAAAATGCCGACGGCGGATTTAACTGGGCCAGGGTCAGGGACCCCGACCTGGACCGTCTGCTGGAAGAGGGAGCGCGCACCCTGGACCCCGATAAACGCCTGGCACTCTACGCCCAGGCTCAAAAAATCATCATGGAGCAGGCGCTTATCATTCCCATTCGAGATTATGTAAATATAAACGCCGCCAGCGCCAGGGTGAAAGACCTGCGTTACGACGCGCGGGGCTGGTTTCCCTGGCTGTACGACGTTTATCTGGAAAAATAGCTAATATCAGTAGCTCACTATGTTTTCTTAGCCACAGAGGACACAGAGTTCACAGAGAGAAAAATCTGCGTTAATCCGTGTTCATCGGCGGTTCTTTCTCTGTGTTCTCCGTGCCCTCTGCGGCTTGAATCAGAGTGGGCTGTTATGGCTTGTTCTTGACCAACACCACCCACTGGCCCCTCTGGACAGTTTTCCCTTCCTGATTGATAAGGGCGGCGTTGAAGGTGACCAGTCCTCCGTCCAGTCTGGGCATGGGCTTCTTGCCGCCTATCCTGCATCTGAAGTGGACAGTGTCGCCAATGAAAATGGGGAGGCTGAACTTCCAGGTTAGCTCTCTGAAAGCCTCGGCGGTGCCTTCGATAAAGCCCAGGCGCATGCCCAGACCGGAAGCAATCGCCAGCCCCAAAAGACCATGAGCCACGCGCTGGCCGAACATCGTTCCTTTGGCAAACTCGGCATCGGTGTGCAGGGGGTTATAGTCGCCCGAAAGTCCGGCAAAGGTCACGATGTCCGTCTCGGTGATGGTGCGACCGGGGCTGACTATCTCCTCGCCCACCTCGAACTCCTCGAAATAACGGCCGCGTGGGCCGCGTGCCTTTTCGGCGGGGTCCTGGGTCATAATGCTCCTCCTCGTTATCACGCTCAGACCTGACAGGTCTGTCCGGTCTATCCTAAGTTGTACACTTCCCTGGCGTTGTCGGCCAGGATCATACGGGCCACGTTCAAAGCGTCCCCCCGGCCAAGAAAACCGCCCTCCACCATTTCTTCAAGAACCTGGGCCAGAGCGCGGCGGGCCAGTCTGGCCGCCAGCCAGTGGGTCTCCGGCAAGCCAAAGCCGTCCGAGCCGTAGAGCACCTTGGAGGCCGGGGCCACCGCCAGCGCACGGGCCAGCCAATGGCCGGCCTGGCTGTGGGTAAAGGGCAGAGTGAGGGATAGATCGCAATAGACGTTGGGCAGGATGGCCGTCATGGAGGCCGCATCGTCGATGAAGGGATAGCAATGGATGAGCACCACCTTCGCCGGGCGAAAACGCTCGTCCTTGAGCAGGTCGAAGAGCAGGGCCGGGTTGCGTTTGTCAAAAACGATGTCCAGGTCGCCGAAGCCGGTGTGCAGTTGAAAGGGCACACCCAGCTCAACACTCATGGTCAAGGCCAGGCAGAGGAGGTAGTCACGCAGCGGTTTGAGATCGGTTTTGGCCTCGAAGGCTCGTCGCCCTTCTGTCTCGTCGGTGGGACGCACCTCCAGCCCGGTGCGGTAAGCAATGATGGACTTGAGGGCCACACATCCTTGCCCGACCACAGCGGCCTCCAGAGCTTCCCCGTAGGCCGCCTGGAATTCGGCCCAGGTCAGGTTTTGGGCCAGCAGGCTCTTGATGGCAGTCTCGATGCGGAAAATGCGCTCCACCCGGCAGGGCACCATGGCCTGGAAGGCGTCCATGTCCGGCGGAGGCTGAGGATAACCGGTGTCGATCAGGAGCGCTTCCAGACCAGCATCCTCGAACAAACGGCGCACGTGGGCGGAGAAATCCTGTTCGTTACGGGCGGCCACCACCGCGTCCGGTTCGGGCGGGCACCCCAGGAAGGAAGCCAATTCCCTGATCAGCCAGCGGTAAAAAACGGTGTGTTCGTTGTGAGACCGCACGCCGGCCGCGGTGGACGCGAAATCGAGGCTGCTTGAAGCCAGGGCCACACACTCGGCCAGAGACCCGGCGCTGAGAGGGCCTGGATCGGTGAAAGCGTGGCAATGGTCATCGATGAGCCTGATATCTTCCAGGGCCAGCATCTTCTCCCCTCAAAGTACTTGTTGCTTGCTGCTTCTCCTGGCCTGGCTGAAACCAGCCGCCAGGTTGGGATAGACAAACAACCCAAAACCGCCCCCGGCCAGAGCGCCCGTCACCAGGCGCAAAAAATTGGTGCTGGTGTACAGGCCCAGCAGTTGCCCTGTGCCATCGACGATCATCGGCAGGCTCAAGAGCAGGAGCCAGCGTAAGCTCAAAGGAGGCCAACGGTAACGCCATCCGAAAGGCAACAGCCCCCACAGGCCATACAGGAGGCCGACCACCCAGAAAGACAGATAGAGGGCCGTACAACGAGCGCAAATAGCCATCTTGTGCCCAAAAAGAAATAGAGAGCGTTCTGGCAACTGGTGGCAGGTGGGACTGTATAGAATGTAGATGAGCCTGGCCGGCAGTTCAACGCCACTGGCCGCCAGACCAGGGGCCAAAAAGGGCAGGGCGATGAAGACAAACATCATGCTGTTTATGACCAGCAGCCAATGACGTACCAGGAAAGCAGCCAACGACTCTGCCCCGGCCATCAGCCGCTCGGCCACGATCTTTTGGTTGATCCCCAAGTCAACGGCCATCGCCACCCGCTGTGTGAACTTTGGGCGAGGGAAACGGCCCTCGCCCAAAGCGATATCATCCCGCTGCCTCTAAGAGGCTATCCGCCAATCGGTGGGCGCAGACGCCTGAGCCACCTTTCGGATAGGCGCTCAAAGTGCATTGCTGCCAGGAGGAATGGCTTTAAGCAGTTTCCGTTCGCGTGCTGTTGTAGTACTGGCCGAACAGATGGGCCAAAACCAAATAGGACCAAAACGAGGTGAAGATGATGCCAATCCCGCAGGCGATGCTCCCCACAAGCCCGGCGACCATGGACGCCACCCAGGCTATCAGGAGGGCGACGACGTACCCGCCGACGTTGCTGGTGATGAGACCGATGATCTCGCCGAAGCGGAAGAAGGCCCCAAACTCTCCTGAGTTAGCGTAGAGGATACTGGCGGCGGGGAGGATGACGGCCAGCACCAGGGCGTAGATGAAAATTATGCAGTTCCCCCCCAGGGCGCACATCGCGGCCACCCCCTCGCCTGCCTCCTCACCAGCGCCTCCCAGGATAGCACTCACTATAGCTATCATGATAGACAGGGCGATAATGGGGATGGCGTATATCAGGGAAGCCAGAAAAACCATCAGCCCCTTCCTGAACTGGTCTCCGAAGTCCAATTCGGGCAGTGGTATCTCCTGGCCCTCGATCACGTTTTTGAGAGTGTCGATGAAATAGCCAAAAACGACGAAGTTGACGATGGGGATTATAAACAGAATACCGCCGATCAGGATCTTTTTGATCCACTCCTCGTCGTCGAACATAAAGGTAAAGGATCTGCCGATGTCCATTGTTTGCTTTCCTCCCTTAGAGGTTATTGATGTCCGGGACAGCTATGAAGCCATCAAATGTCAACCGATAAAGTTCCGACTCCCCAAGTCCTTTGAGCCTGGGGGCAAAAATGTTGATCAAGATCACCCTCGCTATATCGATGCAGACCTCACCTCCCTTCTGCCCGTTGCTCTCCCATTGACGCTTTGTTACATTATACCAGAGGTTCGCGCCTCTGGCAATACCTAATTAATTTACGAAGCTGAAGCGAAAAGGTTGCGCTATTGGCTGACTTTGGCCCAATCGGCCAGGAAGCGCTCCACGCCCACGTCGGTCAGGGGATGCTTTATAGCCTGCATCAGCACCTTATAGGGCACGGTGGCGATGTCCGCTCCAGCCAGAGCAGCCTGAGTGACGTGCAGAGCGTGTCGGATGCTGGCGGCAATGACGTTGGTCTCCAGCCCATAGGTCTCAAAAACATCAACGATGTCGGCCACCAGCTCCATACCATCGTGGCCGATGTCGTCCAGACGGCCCACGAAGGGAGAAGCGAAGGTCGCTCCGGCCTTGGCGGCCAGGAGAGCCTGATTAATCGAGAAAACGAGGGTGGCGTTGACGCGGATGCCCCACATGGCCGCCAGGTCGCGGGCCACGTCGATAGGGGTATTGCACTTCCCCAGCCAGGGGCAGCCCTGACAAATAGTCTCAGGGTCAACCTCCAATTGAGAGATGGCGTGCATGGCCTTCAGCCCTTCGGCAATGACCGGCACCTTCACCACGATGTGCGGCGACCACTGACCAATCTTAGCCGCCTCTTTAACCATGCCTGCGACCTCCAGGCTGACCACCTCGGCGCTGACGGGCCCCTGCACGATGTAACAAATCTCCTGGGCAACCTCCTTGTAATCGCCACGTCCGGCCTTCATCATCAGGCTGGGGTTGGTCGTCACCCCGCTGATTACTCCCAGAGCAGCAGCCTCTCGTATCTCTTCAATGTTGGCGGTATCCAGAAATATCTCCATGTTAGAAATAACCTCCTTCTGAACTGATGTATTTTCCCACTGCAAAATCCATAGAGTTCGCTTAGGTCTTGCTGCTTGTTTCTCGGCGGCCTCAGCGGTTGCAAAAGTGGAGAGAAAATCAGAGAGCCATGAATTGAGCCACGGCCCGCCTGACCACCTCGGGCTGTTCGAGCATGACCATGTGTCCGGCCTCTTCCACCAGGAGCAACTGCGCCCCGGCGATGTGATCCCGTAGAAAGGTAGAATATTTGGGCGGAGTCAGCCGGTCCTCGGTGCCGCAGATGATCAGGGTGGGGCAGCGTATCTCTCCCAGGCGGTCCGTGACATCGAAGGCATCACAGACCGCGAAGTCGCCGTAAAACACCTGCGGGTCGGTGCGCAACATCTGGCGCCGGCCCAGACGCACCAGTTGGGCCGCAGCAGCAGACGCATAGGCGTAGTCGCAGATAAGCCGCACCGCAGCCTCGAAATCCTGCCGCATGCTCTCCAGGATGGCCGGAGCAACCCGCAACCGGGCCCCCGCCCCGATCAAAATCATCCCCTCCAGCGAAGCGGGATGACGTAGAGCGCAGTCGAGGACGATAGCCCCGCCCATAGAGTGACCGACCAGAGTGACCTGCTTCAACCCCAGAGCTTCCAGGAAAGCGAACACGAACTCCCTGTAAGCGGCCATAGAAGACCGCCCTTTTCCCTGGGAACGTCCGTGGCCGGGCAGATCGAGAGCGTAAACGTCAACCCCTTCCATCCGACGCAGTTGATGGGGCCAATACAGGTGATTTCCCCCTGCCCCATGGATGTAGACCAGACTTCGTTTTCTATCTTTCAATTCCCCAATCGGAATTCTGTGCCGTTTTCTATCGCCTGGCTGATAGGTGTAAAATATCTCTTCTTGCAATTCCCCGATCGGAATTCTGTCAGCGGCGATGGTCACACGGGGCATGGTCTTCCTCATCAATTTGAAGGAAAAAAGCCCCACCCCTGGCAAGGGCAAATGGGGCTTTCGTTCCGAACGAGCCGGGGCATCAGGCCACCTCTGACACAGCCGCGTTGAGGTCTTTCATCAACTCCTCAACGTTGATGCCGTGAGCCATTGCCCCTTGCTCCACATTTTCATATCTGGCTATGGCGCATCCGAAACACATCAGACCGTGTCTCAGAAAAACTTCAACCGTCTGAGGATATTTCTGCACCACTTCACTAATGGTCATTTCTCTGGTAATTGTCATTGCAAACTCCTTGTAGTATTAGTATCCAATATTATGGTTGGTTAACCCTCGTGCTCGGCGAGGAATTTATCGGCTTCCATAGCTACCATCGCCCCCGAGCCGATGGCCGTGGCTACCTGGCGGAGCAAAGGCTGCTGGACATCGCCGGCGGCGAAGACACCCGGCACGCTGGTATGTCCCACTCTGTTAGTCTTGAGGAAACCCAACTCGTCCGTCTCCAACTGGCCTTCGAGAAAACCCACGTTGGGCGTGCTGCCAATGTAGACGAAAACACCACCAGTTTCAAAGATGGATTCTTCCTCCGTCTTCACGGTCTTGAGACGCAGTCCAGTCACCGTCTGATCGCCCAGGATCTCCAGAACCACCGTGTCCCAGATAAATTCGAGCTTCTCGTTTCTAAAGGCTCGCTCCTGTAAAATCTTTTCGGCCCGCAGTTGATCACGACGGTGTATGACTGTGACCTTAGAGGCGAACCTGGTCAGGAAGAGAGCCTCATCGATAGCCGCATCGCCGCCACCGACGACGGCCACTTGGCGGCCCATGTAAAAGAACCCATCACAGGTAGCGCAGTAAGAAACCCCACGTCCGGTAAACTCCTTTTCGCCGGGCACCCTTAGCTTGCGGGCCGAGGTGCCTGTGGCGATGATCAACGTTTTAGCCTCGAATTCCTGGCTGTGGGTCTGGACCAGAAAAGGACGCCTTTTAAGATCAACGGAAGTGACTTCCTCTACCTGCACCACAGCTCCGAAACGCTCCGCCTGCTGTTGCATCAACTGAGTCAACTCTGAACCACTGATACCCTCTGGGAAACCAGGATAGTTCTCGATCTCGTCGGTGATCCCCATGCTGCCACCTAAGGCGTTGCCCGTAATGAGCATGGTAGAAAGCATGGCGCGACCACCGTAAATGGCGGCCGTGAAACCGCCTGGGCCACTGCCAATGATGATCACGTCATACCTGTCCGCCATACATCCTCGCCTCCTTCCAGTCCGACCGGCCAATCGAGAAATCAACTGACTCCCTTGTATTTTACCTCTTTTTGTTCCGTTTGGCAACTTCGCCAAAACCAGCGGGCGTCCCAAATTTTTGGTGGGCGACTGGCGCTTTTGGAAGCAGATATGACCGCCGACCCTTCGGGTTTCTAAAACCCAAAGGGTCTGCGGTCACACGCCCCGATGAAACTAACCGCTTTCATACTAGCGCCAGTCACCTGGGGCCCCTGCCGGGCGATGCCAGGCTGCTCGGGGATTACCAATCTGACGCCCCTCCGATGAAAACGATGAGCATCACCAGGTCAAGGACCACAAAAAGCGCGATAGCTATAATGAGAAGCAACATGGCTGTATTCCCCCCTTCCCCACACTTGTAACAGCGGACAATCAACAGCAAATAATTGTGTTGCCAGTCTTCACTTATATAATATCACTCCTTCGTTCCCGCTGCCTGACTTTTACCTGCAATGTGGCTGACATTTGACCTGACCAACCTGACCTCTAAACCTTAAAATTATTCTAAAAGACTTGACATAGCCTGGAAGGTGTGATAACATAAAAATAGGCTGTTAAGTGAGAACGAGGGTTCATAAGTAATACCAGCTTGTAGCAATAACCTTAACCTCACTTGTCAGGCCATCCCAAAAATTGAAGAGGTGTAAATAGATGTACCCAAGAAGTGAAATACTGTTCCCTCATAGGAGCATTTCTACCTTAAGGGGTTTGAGAGACGGTCAGTGGCGGGAGCTGGTGGAGCGTATTTCTAAGCTGCCCGAGACCCACGAGGATAGCCTGGCTTTCTGCTTGATGATGATCAGGTTATGCGACTGCATGAACTGCGATTTGGGCAGTTACAAGGCGTCTCTGGGGTGCTCAACCTGCGCCAAGCGGGTTGTCACCGCCGCCAAAGGCTCGGATGTAGCCTTGATCAAGCGTTTTGAGAAAGCCAGAGAGGAGATTTTAGAATATCTTGAATCAACCGGCTTGAGAAAACACAAGGCCGCTTGACCTTTAAGCGCTCCCGACGGAAACTACCAAACGCGCAGAGAACCAGAAATTGCGCGTTTGGTAGTTTTTTGTTCTTAAAAAGGGGAAAGCAGTTAGATCAACAGCAATCTAACCGCTTCCCGACACCAGCCCAACATCCTCGGTAGGCAAACATACATATTACTTCAACCCTATTGTACCACAGTAGGTTGGATTTGTCAATAGTTTTTACCTGATTTTTACCCCTATCTCTATCGGTCTCCGCTGACGCACATTGCGATCACGGATTTCAGGGAGAAAGGCACGATTGATGGTGAAATCGGGGTCAGCTTTTGTTCTATCCCTTGACCGCCCCTAGCGTCAAGCCGCGCAGCAAATAACGCTGCACAAAGAAAGCGAAGATGATCATGGGGGTCATAATGATGGTGGCCGCGGCGGTGATCTCTCCCCACAGCACCCCCCGATTGGTGATGAAGCCCATCACGGCGATGGGCAAGGTCTGGTTCTCAGACCGCATCAGGATGAAGGCAAACAGGAATTCGTTCCAGGAAAAAAGCATACAGAAAATGGTGGTCGCTACCAGACCCGGGGCCGCCAGGGGCAGAATGATCTTGAAATAAGTCCCCCAGGGCGTGCAGCCGTCCACCTGGGCGGCGTCGGCCAGTTCGGAGGGGATCTCCTGGAAGAAGCCTTTCATCACCCATACCACGAAAGGCAGATTAAAGGCCCCATAGAGGATGATCAGGCCCACCTTGGTATTGAGCAGGCCGACGGTCTTGTACAGCATGAAAATGGGGATAATGGCGGCGATGGGCGGGAACATGCGGGTAGAAATGATCCAGAAGGAGACGTTTTGCTTATAGCGGATGTTATATTTTGCCAGGGCGTACCCGGCCATGGAGCCGAGCATCACAGAGATGAAGGTGCTGCTCAGGCTGACGATGACGCTGTTGAGGAAGAAGACGCCGAAATCGCGGCGCATGAGGGCCGTCTCGTAGTTACTCAGGGTCGGCTGGAAGAACCACACCGGGGGCATGGCCCGGATGTCGTCGCCCCTTTTGAGCGAGGTGGCTACCATCCAGTAGACCGGGAAGAGCACGCAGATGACCACTACGGCCACCGCCAGATAGGTTAATACGTCGCCTAGCGTTTTTCTCAGTTTTCCTCTCAGTTTTCCTCTCATGGAACTACACTCCTCTTTTCCTTGTTCCAGGTGCCTGAAACCAAACTGTCAACGGATTACGCCGCTCGTTCATATCAACTTCCAAAGCGCCGGGCATCTTTCGTAGTTACCCTCAGACTGCGGCCACCTGTTCCTCAAAGGCGGAGACGAAGAAATTGCTCAGGATGACGATCAGGATCAGGATCACGAAAGACAGGGCCGTGCCATATCCGATGTAGTGGTAGGAAAACGCCTTGCGATAAGCGTACATGCTCAAAAATTCCGTCACCCGACCGGGGCCGCCGTTGGTCATCACGAAAATGGTATCGAAGGCGCGCAGGGTATCCATCACCCGCAGCAGGAGGCCGGTCAGAATAAACGGTTGCAGGAAGCGGATGGTCAGGTAACGGAAGGTCTGCCAGGCGTTGGCCCCATCCACTCTGGCTGCTTCGTAAGGTTCCTGCGGCAAGGACTGCAAGCCGGCCAGCAGCAGCAGGGCAAAAAGCGGCGTCCATTGCCAGATGTCGGTCAGGATGACGGACGGGATAGCCAGAGAGGGACTCGCCAGCCAGAGCAGAGGCTTGATGCCCAACAGGGAGAGGAAATAGTTGATCACGCCTTCGTTGGCGTCCAGCATATATTTCCAAGCCAGACCGACCACCACCGGGGCGATCATCATGGGCAGGATCACGATGGTGCGCACCAGGCCCATGCCTTTGATATCGCGGTTCAGCAGCAGGGCGATAGCCAGGCCCAGGATCAACTCTACGGCCACCGAAACCAGCGAAAAATAGAGCGTGGCCTGGAAAGAGTACCAGAAATCGCCGTCCTGGGCGATGCGGATGAAATTGCCCAACCCGATAAACGGTCTGCCCAGGTAGGGCTTGGTGAGCAGAATGCGCCGCAGGCTGGCGTTGATGGCATAAATCAGGGGGAATATGGACATGACGATCAGGTAAATCATCGTCGGGGCCAGGAAGAGGTATCCGGCCCACTTGGGGCTGGTCAGGACACGAGAGAACTTGCTTACCATCCAGGCTTGCTCCTTCAAAGAGGAAGTGCAGGGAGGCCCTCCGCTTGAGCCGAGAGCCTCCCCGCTATTTTACATCACGGGCGCCGGGTTACGGGTTCGGATAGCCGGCATCCTCCAGGAGTTGTTTCATTTTGGCCGTGGCGTCCTTGATGGCCTCTTCCGGGGTCTTCACGCCGGTCAGGGCCTCGCTGGCCATCACGCCGAAGATCTGGCGAATCTCGCCCCACTCCGGGATGGGTGGCTCGGCGATGGAGACCAACATTACCTCTTTGACCGCCGGGTAGAAGGGCCACTTGTCCACCACTTCGGGGTCTTCCCAGGCCGCATCCCAGGGGGTGGCTCCTCCCAGGAGAGCGTACTGTTTGGCCGCCTCCGGGTCGGAGGTTATCCAGGCTGCAAACTGGAAAGCCTCGTCGATGTACTTGGAGTCCGCCGGGATGAAGATGGCCCAGATGCCGGTGCGGGTGGTGGGCTTATTCGGCGGGTTGGCGGGGGTAGGCACGAAAGCCATCTCGCCCTTGATCTTGGTATCCTCGAAGCCCAGGCTGCCTTCCATATGGCCGGCGTGAGAGGGGCTGGGCAGGATACCCATGGCCGCCTTGCCCAGACGGATAAAGTCGTCCTGCTGGTTTTCCTCGTAGGTGGCGCTGGCCTCCGGGCTGGCGTGCCACTTGCGCATGATGTCCACGTATATGGTCAGCGATTCCAACGTCTCCGGGCTGTCCAGCACCACGGTGTAATCGCGCACGTCGTTGTACTGGAGGATATCGCCGCCCATGCCCCACATGAAGGGCGCGTAGTCGAGGGCAATGTATGGCCCGGCCTGGCCGGTGTGGCAGAAACCGTACTGCACGATGTTGTCGGCGTCGAAATCCGCGTCATTGGGGTTATTGCCATTCTCGTCCAGGGTCATGGCGATGGCCGCCTCCACGAATTCGTCTACGGTCTTCGGAATCTTGGGGTTGCCCTCTTCGTCCACGATGCCCGCCTCCTTCAACATGCGGGTGTTGACGCCCAGCACGCGGGTGTCGATCTCGAAGGGCACGGCGAAGTAGTTATCGCGGTAGTGACAGGCCGCCAATTGCGGAGGCAGGTAGCCATCCAGGTTCACCTCGTACTTTTCAAAGTACTCGTCCAGGGCGGCCACGTACCCGGCATCGGCGAACTCGGCCAGCCAGGCCGTGTCCAACACCACGATGTCGTAGGCTCCGGTCTTGCCGTCCATCTCCAGGATGGCCTTATCCTTGAGGTTGGTGTAGGGCTGCTCCTCGATCTCGACCTCGATGCCCGTCATCCCGGTGAACTGGGGGATAAGCTCGCGGGTCACGCCCACCCAGCCGCCGCCCTGCATCATGATGGCCTTGATGGTGACCGGCTCCTCGGCCTGCGCCGCGCTGTAGAAGGACAGCAACAGGCAGAGCGCCACCACCGTCGTCAGGGCCAGGTTGAACGTTCTTTTGCTACGTAACATTTTTTCCTCCCTCTATTTATATAAACCCACGATCGGTTTGAAAATATGTCCGTATACCTCTACCTGAACGGCTCATCACCCCCTTTCCTTTGCGCACCAGGTCTATGGCCGGTAACATGGTAGGTGACTGGCGCTACCATGAAACCCAGGCCCCTCTAGAAACCAGGTTTTTTACAAAAACCTGGTTTCTTCCAATTGGGTTTCATCCTTCAGGACTTCTGCCCGACGGGGTAACGACCGTGCTCCTGAGCTGTATCGTAGATAGCCATCACTCTATCCGGCGAGACCTCCTGCTGGATGTTGTGTATCTGGGTGAAGACGAACCCGCCGCCGGGGGCGAAGATGTCTATCATGTCCCTGACTTCGCGCCGGATGTCGTCCAGGCTGCCGTCGATCAGAGTGTGTTGGGTATCCAGCCCTCCGCCCCAGAAGGTCAGGTCAGCCCCAAACTCTTTTTTCAGGCGGACGGGATCCATGCCAGCCGCCGAAACCTGCACCGGGTTGAGAACCTGGACGCCGATCTCGATCAGGTCGGGAATCAGCTCGTAGAATCCCCCGCAGGAATGCAGGAAGACGTACAGGTCGCTGTTTTCGTGGATGTAGTCGTAGATCCTCTTGTGGTAGGGTTTGAAAAGCTCCCTGTACATGCGGGGGGAGATCTGCGGCCCGCTCTGCATCCCCAGGTCGTCGCCCACCTGGATGACGTGGGCGTAATCCTTGACGGCCGGCAGGTACGTCTTGAGCATCTCCACCCAATTGTCGGCTTTTTTGTCGATGTAATACTCGGCCAGGTCGCGGTCCATAGCCAAAAGCTCCATGAACCGTTGATAGCCGAAGTCGAAATGTCCGCCCTCGAAGAGGTTGCCCCCGAAGGCGGCCAGGATAGCCCGATCCGTTTCCTGGTGGAGCCGTCTGGCCTCCCGGCTCAGCCAGGCCACCTCCTGGTCGGATATGACTTCCCAGGGGAAGTTGTCGTCAACGTCCTGGCGGGTCTTCGCTTCGGCCAGGGGAAAGTACACTATGTCGAACCAGAAGCCGTTCCTGGGCATCACGGCGACGACCCGGTCCGGATCGTTCAGGTCTCGGACTTCCAGGCTGCCGTCCCCGGCCTGTAGCGGGTTGAAGCCATGCGGCACCTGGTATTGGTGCCCATCGGGCGCCCGCCAGGTTTTCCACTCCTCGATGTCCAGGCCAAAGGCCGGCTGGTAACGGTGCAACTGCACCACGTCGCCGCCCAGTCGATCCAGCGCCTCCGCCTCCGGTTCGGCCAGCCATTGAAAGAGGTCGTAAATCCTGGGTGGTGGGCCGTCCAGCCCCAGGTATTCTTTCAGCTCACGGTAGGCCGGGGCCACGATCCCGGTAGAGCGCATCGCTCCGAAGTCGATGGCGATCCGATCCGTCTGCCGGTGCTCCAGGGCGGTCAGCACCCTCTCTCTCGAATTCACCTTGTCCTCGTCCTCCCTTCCAGGATTGTGTTCACGCTCCTGCTATACTCGATTCTCCACGCAAAAGAGGGAAGATGCAGAAGAAAAGAAGCGCCTCCTTCCCATCTTCTCTCTCCCCTCTCTATTCCACAAGGCGAGTACCTCGATGCGTCTCCTATAATACCCTATTTTGCCCGAAAAGGCAAGCCGCACCCCCCACCGGTTTTTTGCGTCCAGGCAGTTTTCGTGTTATAATCTGCCTCAAAGCCACGAATACCTATAAATACAGAGGAATAAGATGCATCCAAAATTGAGACTGGTGGACAGCCGGGTGATAAACCACGAGGGCCAGCCTCTTGTTGTTTTGCTGGATCCATTGCGGTTGAGCGATCAGACTATCTGCCTGCCCCCTCCCCTGATCCTGCTGCTGGAACTGTGCGATGGCAGCCGCGATGAGGCCGGGTTACGAGCGGCCCTGGAGGTGCGGGCTGGCATTCGCCTGAGCGCGGCTAACGTGGAGCAGATCCTCAGCCAGTTGGACGAGGCTCTGCTGCTCGAAAACGATAGATTTGCCGCCGCCTATGCTGAGGCGGTGGAGGAGTTTCGGACGGCGGCCTGGCGCTCGCCCGTTCTGGCCGGAAGTAGCTATCCCGACCAGGCAGAGGCATTGGAAAGTCTGTTTCAGGAATACAGCGAAGCGGCCCAGAGCGTGGCTCACCAAACAGAGGCCAGCGATACGGGAGAGATACGGGGCCTGATCTGCCCTCACATCGACTATCCACGGGGCGGGCTAACTTACGCCCTGGTCTGGCAGAAGGCCGCCCAGGCCGTTCGGGAGGCCCAGATAGCCATCATCTTCGGCACCGACCACAGCGGCGGCCCAGGAAGCCTGACCCTGACCCATCAAAACTACGCCACCCCCTGGGGCGTGCTTCCCACCGCCCATCACGTGGTGGAAGCCGTCAGCCAGGCGATAGGCCCGGCAGCCGCCTTCCAGGAAGAGCTGCACCATCGTGGCGAGCATTCCGTCGAACTGGCCGCCGTGTGGCTCCATTACCTGCTGGGAGAGCGACGCTGCGAAGTGGTGCCTGTTCTGTGCGGCTCTTTCCACGACTTTGTGGTGGGGAACGGTCAACCGAGCGAAGAGGCCAGGCTATCGCGGGCGCTGGAAGCTCTCCGGGAAGCCACCGCGCCATATCGCACCGTAGTCATCGCCGCCGCCGACCTGGCTCACGTGGGGCCAGCTTTTGGCGACCAGTATCCCCTCGATTTCATCCGGCGGGCCAGGCTGACGGCTGAAGACCAACACCTGATGGATACCATCTGCGCCGGAGAGGCCGAAGCCTTTTTCCAGGAGATCAGGCAGGAGGGAGATCGAAGAAGGATTTGCGGTCTGCCCCCCATATACCTGACGCTGCGCTTTCTGGAGGAGACCAGGGGGACAGTGGTAGGATACGATCAATGTCCCGCCGACCAGCAGAACACCTCGGTCGTCTCCATATGCGGCATTGTGCTCCGCTGACCAGGTGCCCTTTCAGTGGTTCACAAAACTATATTTCTCAGCCATGCATCGAGAGCTTAGCCACAGAGGACACGGAGTTCACAGAGGCAAAAACCTCTTTCTCTGAGTCCTCTGTGCACTCTGTGGCTCTATCAGGGGCCTTAATGAGCTTGCTGCTCTTTTATTTCACCAGGGCCGCTTCCAAAGCCTGGGCCACAGAGCGGACGCGAATGAGTTCCATGTCCTTCTCCAGTTGGGACTCAAGCTTGTCGCGGCGGACGGAGCGGGGCAGCAGACAACGCTTGAACCCCAACTTGGCCGCTTCGTTCAGCCGCTTCGACAACTGGCCGACGGTGCGCAGTTCTCCAGAAAGGCCAATCTCCCCCACGATGACCAGGTCGGCGGCCACCGGCGTATCGCGAAAGCTGGAGGCGATAGCCACCGCCACCGGCAGATCGGCAGCCGGTTCGTTGATCTTCAGGCCGCCCACTACGTTGACGAAAACGTCCTGGTCGGAGAGCCGCAGCCCCACCCGCTTGCTGAGCACGGCCACCAGCAGCAGCAGACGGTTGAAATCGACGCCGTTAGCCGTCCGGCGGGGCAGACCGAAGCTGGTAGCCGAGGCCAAAGCCTGAATCTCGACCAGCAGGGGACGGGTGCCCTCCAGGGTGATGGCGATGGCCGACCCGGCGGCGTTGGGCAGACGCTCGGCCAGGAAAGCCTCGGAGGGATTAGCCACCTCGATCAGACCCTCGCTGCTCATCTCGAAGACCCCCACCTCGTTGGTAGAACCGAAGCGATTTTTGACGCTGCGCAACAGACGATAGGAGTGGAAGCGTTCCCCTTCCAGGTAGAGGACGGTGTCCACGATGTGCTCCAGGACGCGGGGGCCGGCAATGGCTCCGGCCTTGGTGACGTGGCCTACAATGAAGATGGGAATGTGGCTGGCCTTAGCCAGACGCAGCAGGGCCGAAGCGCAGGCTTTGACCTGGCTGACGCTGCCTGCCGCGGAGGTCAGTTCTTCGCTGTAGACCGATTGAATGGAATCGACGATAGCCAGCCTGGGCTTCAGATTTTCGATGTGGCCTAAAATCTGCTCCAGGCTGATCTCGGATAAAACGTAAAGCTCCTGCTCCGAGATTGCCAGGCGGTCGGCCCGCATCTTGATCTGTTGGGCCGACTCCTCGCCGGAGATGTAGAGAACCGGCCCCCCTCCATTGCCTGCTTCGTCGCCCGCTCCCTTGCTCAGCAGAGACGAGACCTGGAGCAAAAGGGTGGATTTGCCGATGCCCGGATCGCCGCCGATGAGCACCACCGAGCCGGGCACAACGCCTCCTCCCAGCACGCGGTTAAGCTCGGCCATGGGCACCAGGATGCGCTTAAATTCGTCGGCGGAGATGGTGGGCAGGGGTTGCGGCTGGCTGGTGGGGGCCAGTGGTAGAGCCGCCGAGGTCTTGGGGCGTTCCACCACCGTCTCCACCAGGGTATTCCATTCCCCGCAGTCGGGGCATTTTCCCATCCATTTAGCTTGTGAACTGCCGCAATTCTGGCACACGAAACGGGTGCGGGGCTTAGCCATAATTCACACTCTCACTCTATAGCAAAAAGGGCGACAGGTTGCCGCCCTGATTTCCTTACTAATTACCGACAAAGCAGCAGGTATTTCCAGGAGAAACTCTGCTGCCTTTGTCCAGTCCACGCTCATCTACACCTCCGTTAGATGTCCCGGGCCTCCTCAGCAAATCGGCTTACCAAATCCATACTACTGTGAACAAGAGCGACAATAGCAACCTGTTCTGACCCCACTTTGTAGATGATTCGATAGCTCTGAAAAATGAGTTCACGGAGATCATCTCTGCCGTACTCGGGAACGATACGGCCCATCTTTGGAAAAGTACCAAGTTTCTCCACGGCTTTAAGCACCTTATCCGCAAAGGCAGCCGCATAGTACTCCGAGTCTCGCGCGATGTACTCCACAACAGCTTCCAAGTCAACAACCGCGCTCTCAGACCAGACTACTTTAACCACCTGGACATCCTTTGTACGACCTCTTCATGCTCCATAATTCGTCCTTCTGAGATGTCCTGAAGGCCCTTATCAACTTTCTGCTTGAAATATAGCTCGTAAAGAATATCTTGGATGGTACAGTCATCCGGCATTTTTTCAATCAATCTGATCGCTTCTTCTTTCACAGTGATCATTGTTTACACCATTTGGTATTAGTATATGGAAGATATTCGTTCACAGTAAGAAGGCTTCCAGGGCGTTCTCTTCTTCCAGTTCCTCGGCAAATATCTCTCTATGCTCCACCAGTCTGAAATCTATCTTCTCGTCATCCAGGTCGGCCTGGATGACGTCGCCGGGCTGGAAGCGGCCCGCCAAAAGCCCTTCTGACAGATGGTCTTCGATCTCGTTCTGGATCACTCGTTTCAAGGGCCTGGCCCCGAAATCGCGGTTGTAACCTTTGTCGGCCATGTACTCTTTGGCTGCCTCGGTAACTTCAAGCTCCATGTGCTGCTCGTCCAGGCGTCGGCGCACGTCCCGCAGCTCGATGTCCACGATCTCTTTTATCTCCTCCCTGGTCAGGGATTTGAAGACCATCAAGCCGTCCAGGCGGTTGCGAAACTCTGGCCGGAAAGCCTTCTCAAATTCGGTTACCACCTTTTTGCGCATTTCCTGGTAGGCTTTTTCTTCGTCCAACTCCTCCTCGCCGGAGGTGGAGAAACCCATCCGCGCCCCGCGCTTGATGGTTTCGGCCCCGATGTTAGAGGTCATAATGATGATGGCGTTACGGAAATCAACCCGCCGTCCCTTGGCGTCGGACAGGTGGCCGTCCTCCATGATCTGGAGCAGCATGTTAAAGGCTTCGGGATGGGCCTTTTCCACCTCGTCCAGGAGAATGACGGCGTAGGGACGGCGGCGGATGGCCTCGGTCAACTGTCCGCCCTCCTCGTAGCCGATGTAGCCGGGCGGGGAACCAACCAGGCGAGCCACGTTGTGACGTTCCATAAATTCGGACATATCCAGTTGAATAAGGGCTTCTTCGCTGCCGAACATAAAATCGGCCAGAGTTTTAGCCAGCAGGGTTTTGCCCACCCCTGTTGGTCCCAGGAAGATAAAGGAGCCGATGGGCCGTTTGGGGTCTTTCAGGCCGGCCCTGGCCCGCCGCACGGCTTTGGAGATGGCGTTGATGGCTTCGTCCTGACCAACCACCCGCCGGTGCAGGGCCTCTTCCATCTGGAGCAGGCGCTCCGACTCCTCGCCGGCGATGCGCATGAGCGGCACGCCCGTCCACATGGAGACTACCTCGGCGATATCTTCCTCGCTGACCTTTGGTCTGTTAGCCAGGGAGCTCCAGCCCAGGCGTAGTTGCTCCAACTGTTGTTGAAGCTCAGCCTCTCTATCTCGCAGGTCGGCGGCGTCCTCGAAGCGCCTGTCGTCAAGGGCGGCCACTTTCTCCTTCTGCACCGCCTTCAAGCTGGCAAAGGTCTCTCGCAGGCCGGTAGCCAGCGGAGATTTATAGATGCGTACCCGTGAGGCCGCTTCGTCGATCAGGTCGATGGCTTTGTCCGGCAGATAACGGTCGGCCACGTAACGGGCCGCCAGGTGGGCGGCGGCATCAACGGCTTCGTCGGTTATGTCCAGGTTGTGATGCTCTTCGTAACGTTCCTTGATCCCTTGCAGAATGGCAATGGTTTCTTCAATGGTCGGTTCATCGACCGTGATCGGTTGGAAACGACGTTCCAGAGCCGCATCGCCCTCGATGTGCTTACGGTACTCTTCCAGGGTGGTGGCCCCTATACATTGCAATTCACCGCGGGCCAGGGCGGGTTTGAGGATGTTAGCAGCATCAACGGAACTGCCCGCCGCCCCTGCTCCGACCAACATGTGTAACTCGTCGATGAACAGGATACTTTGAGAGGTCTTAATCTCGTCGATAACCCGTTTGAGACGTTCCTCGAACTGTCCGCGGTACATGGTGCCGGCCACCAGGGAGCCTACGTCCAGCATGAGCACTCGTCGGTTGAGGAGTGGTTCTGGGGCCTCGCCGGTCACGATCCGTTGGGCCAGACCTTCGACGATGGCCGTTTTGCCCACGCCGGGTTCGCCGATAAGAGCCGGGTTGTTTTTTGTGCGGCGAGAGAGGATTTGGATGACCCGCTCGATTTCCTTCTGGCGACCGATGACCGGATCCAGTTTGCCCTCCTCGGCCTGGGCCGTCAGATCGATGCCCAACTGATCGACCAGAGGAGTTTGTTTGTCCTGACTTCTTTCGCTCAGACGGCCAGTGGGGCTTTCCATCAGCATCCGCGCCGTATGGGTGCGGATACTTTCGGAGCTGACGCCCAAACTCTTAAGGACGTTGACGGCCACCCCTTCACCTTCCCGCACCAAACCCAATAGCAGGTGTTCGGTGCCCACATAATGATGGCCCAGACTGCGGGCCTCATCAAAAGCCAGCTCCAGGACCCGTTTGGTGCGGGGGGTCAGGGTTAACCTGCCGAACAAAGGTCGATCGCCACGCCCCACGGTCCTTTCCACCTTTTCTCTCACATAGCGGGGATCAAGACCCAACTCCTTAAGCACTCTGACGACTACGCTGTTCTCCTCCCGTATCAAACCAAGCAGGAGGTGCTCGGTGCCGATGTAGTTGTGATTTAAACGTTTCGCCTCCTCCTGGGCCATGCTCAGGACTCTTCTGGCTCGTTTGGTGAGCCTATCCAGGTTATCGCTCATTTGGAATCACCTTTCTGTAGTGTCTTGGTCAACCAATTAATCCAAATATAACATCGCTGTCCAAGAAGAGACCACAAAGACGACTACAAGGCCACCTTTGATTGCATTTATCAGTCTCTATTATTGCTTCAATACTTGCTATTGTTCTCAATAAATCATCTGAACGCCAATATTCTCCACAAGCTGGTCAGAAAGGTCGTCTTTACCACCCAGAGCAAGCCCATCACCCCGATTATCGGTCTCACAACGCAGGGGGACTGCTCCCTTGTCTCGCTCCCAACCGTATCAGGAAGTATCCTCGCCGGCGCTCTCTAGTCTGGCTCTTCTTCCCGGCCATCGACCTTAGCTTCTGCCAGAGAGGCCAGTTGCCAATCCAGGTCAAAATATTCTTCGTCATTAACCCGTCTCAGACTCAGCCCCATCCGTCGCCGAGCGATGTCCATGCGAACGATGCGCAGAATAAGGTTATCTCCTTCCTTCACCACCTCCCTGGGATGCTTGATATATTGATCGGTTAACTCAGAGATGTGAATCAGCCCTTCCAACTCACCATCGATCAGGGCGAAAGCTCCAAAATTGGTTAACTTGGTCACGGTGCCCTCCACCAATTGCCCGATGGCGTATTTCTCCGCAGCCAGACTCCAGGGTTCGGGTTGCAACCGTTTAAGACTGAGGGCCACGCGCTGCCTGCCGCGATCTACTTCCAGGACATGTACATCTACCTCGTCGCCTATCTGGAGGATTTCTCTGGGATGGGCCACGCGCTTCCAGGAAAGTTCCGACAGATGAACCAGACCATCGGCTCCTCCCAGGTCGATGAAAGCTCCAAAATTGCACAAACTGATGACCCGGCCACGACGCACTTCGCCCACCTGGAGCTGGCTTAACAGTTCCTCTTTTTGTCGTTTACGCCACTGGCGCATGGCTTCTCTCTCGGAAAAGATGAGGCGGTTCTTTCTGCGATCCAATTCGATGATCTTGAGTTTAAGTTTCTGGCCGACCAACCAGGCCCACTGTTCATCACCGTTGGCTTGAACGTTGGCTTGAGGGGCCTGGCGGGAGCTAAACAACTGAGAAGCAGGCACAAAACCCCGTATTTTGCCCAGCCAGACGAGCACTCCCCCCCTGTTATGGTCAGCTACCGTGCCTTCAAATACCTCGTCTGCTTCAAAGAGTTCCTCGGCGGCGCGCCAATCCCTTTCCAGTTCAGCCCGACTGAGAGACAGAATAACACTACCATGCCTGCCCTCCGGCTTGACAACGTAGACCAATACCTGGTCGCCCACTGTCAGGGTTTCGGTATCCAATCTTTCCAGCTCACGACCGGAGATGATCCCTTCAGATTTCGAACCGACATCGATCAAAATCTCGGCAGGGCCGATGTGTACCACCATGCCTGGAACGATATCGCCTCGTTTCAGCGCCTTGACCCCGTAAGTTTTGTCCACGAGGGCTTCCATGGTCAAGACGTTCTCCTCTTGTCTTATCTCTTGTCGTGCCTCCCCTCCTTCCTTAAACATTGAGCCGTTGTTCCAATCACCCATGCACCTTGTCCCCCTGCTCGCATTTTCCAAGCATTTCTATTATACTGGATTTCTGGGTAAAAGGCAAACAAAAATGCGCTTCCTACCCCTCATCTCTATTCTATAACCATCCCCGTTCTCTGTCAAGAGTATTTTAGTCCTATCTGACTACCACGTTGACCAGCCTGCCCTCGGCGAAGATGAGGCGGGTTACCTCTTTGCCCTGCACGTGGCGTTGCACACGCGGGCTGTTCAGAGCCAGTTCTTTGGCGCGGGCCTCGTCGATGCCCACGGCCACCTCGATCCGGTCCCGCACCCTGCCATTGACCTGCACTACCAGGGTGATAACCTCCTCGGCAGCCAGCTCCTCGTCCCAGGTCGGCCAGGCCTGGTGGTGGATGCTATAAGGCCCTCCGATACGCGCCCATAGCTCCTCAGTGACGTGAGGAGCGGAGGGGGCCAAAAGCAACAGGAAGGTACGAATGGCTTCGTCCCAGGTCTCACTCTTCACCAGGGGCGTCTCCTTGGCCTTGATCAGGTAGTTGCTAAATTCCATCAAAGCAGCCAGCATGGTGTTGAACTTGAAGACTTCCATGTCTTCGCTCACCTTGCGGATGGTCTGGTGCAGGTTGCGCTTCAACTGGCGGACATCTTGCGCGGACGGTTGACCTTCCATCTCCGAGGGCTTCTCCAGCACCAGTTTCCAGGTCCGGTTGAGAAAGCGAGAGACTCCCTCAATCCCCCGACTCGACCAGGGGCCGCCCTCCTCCCAGGGGCCGATGAACATCAGGTAAGAACGGAAGGCGTCGGCCCCATAGCAGCCCACCAGTTCGTCGGGATCGACCACGTTGCCCCGCGACTTGCTCATTTTTTCGCCGTCCTCACCCAGGATGATGCCCTGGTTGAAAAGGCGCAACATCGGTTCGTCGTCGGGCCAGATGCCGCGGTCACGGAGCGCCTTGGTGAAGAAACGAGTATATAACAGGTGCATGGTAGCATGTTCGATGCCCCCCGTATATTGATCGACAGGCAGCCAATAGCGGCCCTTGTCCGGGTCGATAGCGGCCTGGTCGTGGTCGGGGTTGACGTAGCGCAGTTGATACCAGGAGGAACACATGAAAGTGTCCATCGTATCCGTTTCCCGTTCGGCCTCCCCACCGCACCGGGGACAGGTGGTGTAGCGGAAGCCCTGGTGGTACTTCAGCGGCGACTCGCCGGTGGGCAGAAATTCGGCGTCCTCCGGCAGCAGGACGGGCAGGTCCTCCTCCGGCACGGGCACGACGCCACATTTATCGCAGTAGATGATGGGGATGGGCGCTCCCCAGTAACGCTGGCGGGAGATCAGCCAATCGTGCAGCCGATAATGAACCTGACGCTCCCCAACGCCGCGCTCCTCCATCCAATCGGCCACCGCCTGCTGGCCCTCTTCGCCGGGCAGGCCGTTGAAGGGGCCAGAGTTGACCATCGGGCCTTCGCCCATATACGCTTCCTCCAAAGGCTCCCCCTCCCAGTCAGGCGGAGCGATGACCACCGGAATAGGCAGACCATAGCGTGTAGCGAAGGCAAAGTCGCGCTCGTCGTGGGCGGGCACGGCCATGATGGCTCCTGTGCCGTAGGTCATCATCACGTAATCGGCGATGTAGATAGGCAGCTCCGAACCATCCATCGGGCTGACGGCGTAGGCCCCGATGAAAACCCCATCTTGCACCTTATCGGTGCTCAGGCGTTCGATCTCGCTCTGGCGGGCGGCTTTCAGCTTGTAGGCTTCCACCTCCTCACGATGGTCGGGGGTGGTCAGTTCATCGACCAGAGGATGTTCCGGGGCCAGCACGGCGAAGGTCATGCCGTAGACGGTGTCGGCTCTGGTGGTGAAAACGCGGATCTTCTTCTCCGAACCCTTGATCCCTAAGTCGAACTCCACCCCTTCGCTGCGCCCGATCCAGTTGGTCTGCATCGCTCTGACTCGTTCCGGCCAGTCGATCTTACTGAAATCCAACAGTTCTTCGGCGTAGTTGGTGATGCGGAACAACCACTGGTTCAGCTCTTTTTTGATCACCGGCGTGCCGCACCGCTCACAATGTCGGTCTTCTCCCCACACCTGTTCGCGGGCCAGGGTGGTGTTGCAGGAGGGGCACCAATCTACCGGCGCTTTGGTGCGATAGGCCAGGCCGTTTTTGTAAAATTGCAGGAAGAACCACTCCGTCCACTTATAGTATTCGATATCGCAGGTCACGGCCTCTCGGTCCCAGGCCCACATGGCCCCCATAGAGCGGAGTTGGCGGCGCATTTGCTCGATGTTCTGGTAGGTCCATTGGTAGGGATGGATGCCGTGCTTGATGGCCGCATTCTCGGCTGGCAGCCCGAAAGCATCGAAGCCCACGGGAAAGAACACGTTGTACCCTTTCATGCGCAGATAACGGGCTTTGGTATCGGAAGGGGCCATGGCATACCAGTGACCGATGTGCAGCGCCCCACTGGGATAGGGATACATGGTCAGGGCGTACCATTTGGGCCTGGTGGGGTCTTCTGCGGTTTTGTACAGGCCGTCTTCATCCCATTTCCTCTGCCATTTGGGTTCGATCTCCTGCGGGATATATTTATCTACCATGATAATAATACCTCCATCGACTAAATGTTAATGTAATGCGATATCTCAAGCAACTTCAAATTGCAGACTCTCCAACTTAGTCAATTTCTCTTGAAGCCACTGATAGATCAACAGTTCGCCTTCCCACTCCACAATTTCCAATTCGTCCACGCCTGAAAGTCGGGCCTTTTCCAGATCTCCGAATCGTTCCTCAAAAGACCGCAAGCGTTCTTCTGTTCTGGCAAGAGCCATTTCAGTTATACGTTTTTCCCTGTCGAGGGCGTCCTCCACTATGTGCCTTAATTCTTCCTCACCTGTGTATAGGATTAACTTGTTGACCACCATTTTCTTTCCCCTCCCTAGAAAACAAGCCCCTCGTTCCACCAGGGACGAGAGGCCGCGGTACCACCCTGTTTGACGGACTCAGTTGTGTACAGAGGAGTGGTCAAGGCTACTATCTGACCACTCCTCGCTGAGGTGGTGGAGCCGAGGGGACTCGAACCCCTGACCTTCTGAATGCCATTCAGACGCTCTCCCAAACTGAGCCACGGCCCCACGTTGTCCATCCACTCCAGGCGATTTAACGGACGCCCCCCGGCAACGACTACCCAGGCATTTTCACCTTTCACCGTTGCGGCTCCCAGGCGAGTTCAGCCTCGTGGCGCTCCCCGGTAGGCGCCGCGGTCGGGCTCCCACCTCTATACCCAACTCTCTGCCGGGGATGGCTTACTACTCCTGTTCACAGCCTGTTGATATATAGAGTATGATTTTATAGTACTCCGCCACACAGATTTTGATAGCTTGTAGTAACGACTTTAGTCGTTGTTGAAGTGGAAAAAGCGACTGAAGCCGCTACTACGAACCCCTCATAATCACTGTGGTGAGGTAGTAGTTACGAAACCTTTTATTTGATGGAGCTGATGGGATTTGAACCCACGACCTCATCAGTGCGATTGATGCGCTCTCCCGCTGAGCTACAGCCCCATCTCGTCACTAAGTATATAACAGATTGGAGAAGTTGTCAAATGAGTTGGGCCGGAATTAACTCTTGCCTGACTGGATTTTTTTGCCCATTTGTGATACAATGGGGGCTGGTTGGTCTTTGCCCGGCAGACAAGTTGTGGTATAATCCACCTGATACTGACCTATGCGGCGACGAGGGTTACGATTAGATGCTGGCTAGCATATTCGCCTTTATAGAGCGATACACAGTTTGGATATTCCTGGCCTGTGTCCTCGGCCTGGCGATCAGCTTGATCGTTATCGTCAAATCCTACCGTGATTCCAAACAATCTCCCTACTTCTTCATGCGGGAGGAAGCAACCTTTCGGCTGCGTCGGGCTTTGTTTGTTTTCGTCCCTCTGCTGGCCCTTACCGTTCTTCTTGGTCTGGGTTTGATCCGCCCGGAGGGACCTTCAGTATCCCTTGCCGAGACGCCCACTGCCACCATTCAGTCTCCCACCGCCGAGGCCACTGCCACCATTCAGCCTCCCACCGCTGAAGCCACCGCCACCACTCAGCCTCCCACCGCTGAAGCCACTGCCACCACTCAGCCTCCCACCGTCGAAGCTATGGTGACTGCTCAAATTCCCACACTGGAAGCCACTGCGGCACAAACCCTGACCATAACCCTGACCTCAACGGCCACCCCGTCCGGGTCGCCAACCTCTACGCCCTCGCCGCCCACACTACCGACATCCACCCCTCAAGCCACCGTTACTCTGACCACTACCGCCGAAATCGGGTCCCCCACTTCCACCCAGACTCCTACTCCTACCTTCGGAATCACCCGCAGTGGGGCCAGGTTAAGCTCGATAATCTTCGCCCCAGACATGGCCAACAATAGACCTGTCGGGCCAGCTACAGACTTCCCTGCGGGCACGAAGCGGGTCTACGCCTTCTTTGAGTACGAAGGCATGAACAATGGCCTGCCCTGGGGCCACGCCTGGTATCTGAATGGCGCTGAAATAATCGCGGAGAAGACAACCTGGGAGTTGGGAAAGCGGGGAAGAGCCTGGTTGTTTATGAACATTCAACGGTCTGGCAACTACGAGATCAGGCTGTTTGTCGAAGATCAGTTGGTACAGACGGGCGTCTTCCGCGTGCGCTAAAGTAAACAGATTACCCTGACAGGCTCCGGGACTGGATACCGCACGGAAAAGGAGGGGGGTAACAAATGGCAAGTGATGGGTTGGGTTGGGGCTTGGAGACGCTGCTTGACCGGCCACCCAACCCACCACCTGGTACAGACCAGGATTGATTTTGTTGTTCAAGCGCTGTGCCCGGTCTACCACCCATTGCATCTACAGTATACCACTTCAGCACCCTGACTACTATGAACCAATTCACATTATTTGAGAATTGATTCTCAGGCCAGACCTAAGCTCCGGCAGCCACCTCGCCAGCGCCCTGGCTGGCCGTGCAGACGTACACCCTGGGCCTCAGACCTGTCTCTCTGTAATATTCCTCCTCCAGCCGCTCCTTGAATCCCTCTACCGCCTCGCTTCTCACCAAACTGACCGCGCAGCCGCCGAAGCCGGCTCCTGTCATGCGCGATCCCAGACATCCTTCGAGGCGGCGGGCGATGTCGGTTATAACGTCCAGTTCACGGCAACTGACCTGGTAATCGCGGCGCAGGCTGAGGTGAGAGGCGTCCATCAGTCTTCCGAAGTGGGCCAGAGCGCCTCGCTTCAGCGCCTCTACGCTGGTCAGCACCCGCTCGTTCTCGGTGATGATGTGCCGACAGCGTCGCCGCACCACGTCGGGTAACTGCCCTTCGTAGCGCTCGAACTGCTCCAGGGAGACATCGCGCAGGGCCTTGATGCCCGGCACATGCTGGCTGAGCAGCCGCACTCCTTCCTCACATTGTTGCCGCCGCAGGTTGTACTCTGAGCCGACCAGCTCACGGCGCTTCATGGTATCAGAGACCACGATTTTGACCCCGGCCGGCAGCGGCACCAGTTCGTACTCCAGGCTACGGCAATCGATCAGCAGGGCGTGGTCTTCCTGGGCCAGAGCGGCGATGAACTGGTCCATAATTCCACACTGCATCCCCACGAACTCGCTTTCCGCCCGCTGGCAGGCCAGGGCGATCGTCACTCCATCCCACTCAAAACCGCTCACCAGTTGGAAAGCCTGGGCCGCCGCCACCTCTATGGCCGCCGAGGAGGAAAGCCCGGCCCCAACAGGCACATCTCCAGCCACGACCCCCTCCATGCCCCTCAACTGATAACCCTGTTCTTCCAAAGCCCAGGCCACACCCCGCACGTAATCGTTCCAGGAGCGTTCGGCGCCGGGCCGGATGTCGTCCAGGGAGAAAGTGACGGTCTCGGTGAAATTCAAGGAATGCAGGACGACCTGACGGTCGGAGCGCGAGCGGACCGCCAGCCAAAGGGCGCGGTCGATAGCCATAGGTAACACAAAACCGTCGTTGTAATCGGTATGCTCCCCAATGAGGTTGACCCGTCCAGGAGCGCGCCCCAGTCGTGGGGGACTATCTCCCCCGAAATGGATGGCGAAGACCTCTAGCAACTGCTGTTTATCCACCATTTCCTCTCCCATCTATTAATCCCTCCGTATTTGGTTCGGCCTGTCGCAGCTCAGCCGCTTTTTTTTCCGGTAAGGAGTCATTGATAAAAGTGCCGGCTCCCGATTCGCAACTGGCCCGGTACTTCAACTTGGTCGCCGTGCGATGCGGGGGATAAAACTCGATGTGAAAGTGAAAGTCGTGCTCCCGGCCATCGGTGGGCTGCTGGTGCATGACCATCATGTAAGGCATAGAAGGCACCTCCGGCCACAGATTATCGTACTTACGCATTACTACCCGCAGCAGGCGGGCAAGATCGTCGCCTTCGGTCCGGCTCAAATCGTGGAGCGAACGATGGTGCGGCCTGGCATAGAGGTGAATTTCGTAAGGCCAGCGAGCGTAGAAGGGCACGAAGGCCACAAAGTGTTCGTTCTCGGCCACCAGACGGCGGCCATCCTGTAATTCATCGGCCAGGATGTCGCAGAAAAGACAGCGGCCAGTACGTTCCCGATGGTCGTGGGCAGCAGCCAGTTCCCGTTCGGGGATGGGGGGAATAAAAGGGAAAGCGTAGAGCTGCCCGTGAGGATGATGCAGCGTGACGCCGATCACTGCTCCTTTGCTCTCGAAGATGAAAACGTAGTCGATGTCTGGCCTGGCGCCCAGCTCGCGGTAACGGTCGGTCCAGACCTCTACCAGATTACGCACCTCTTCTTCGCTGCAATCGGTCAGAGTGCCCCGGTGGCGGGGAGTATAGCACACCACCTCGCAGATACCCTGCGCCGGGCGGACGGGGTGGAGAGCGTTGCCCGCCAGGGAGGGGCGGGGAGGCTTCCGCTGGAAGGAGGGAAACTTGTTCTCGAAGACCACAATCTGGTAGTCGGCAGCCGGGATTTCGGTTTCGAAGCCGCCGGGCAGGGTGGGACACAGAGGACAATAATCGGAGGGAGGAAAGAAAGTGCGCTCCTGACGGTGGGTGGCGGTCACCACCCATTCCCGCAAAGTCGGGTTCCAACGCAGCTCCCCGGCCCCCAACGTCCTGCTCCCCTCGTCGCCCCCCGATTGCTCTTCCCCGACAGCGGGTAACTGGTCATCGAAATAGTAATAAATCAAGTAACGACCGTCTTTTTTGGTGATTCTTTTCTTACGCATGAATGATTCTCCAACGATCATTTCTGTGTTTTGAAGTAATCGCAATGCTCCTGGAGAAAGCACATCTCGCAGCGGGGCCTGTGCGCTCCGCAAACCCGGCGGCCATGGGTAATGAGGTTCATGTGGAAAGGATAGTAAATTTCGGGCGGGGCCATCCTTTCCATAGCCGTATGGGCCTGTTCCCGCGACACTTTGGAGCCGATAAGCCCCAGCCGCCTGCTGACGCGGTGGACGTGGGTATCAACGGGAAAGGCCGGCTGGCCCAGGGCAAACAACAGGACGATGGCCGCCGTCTTGGGTCCCACTCCTTTGAGCGAGGTCAGCCAGGCCCTCGCTTCCTCCAACTCCATGGCGGCCAGGAAGTCCAGGTTAAGCGCCCCCTGGCGAGCGGAGATGGCCCGCAGAGCCTCCTGGATGCGCGGCCCCTTCAGCCTGGACAGCCCGGCCGGGCGGAGGGCTTCCACCACCACCGAGGGATCCGCGTCGCGGACCGCCTCCCAGGTGGGGAAACGCTCCTTCAGTTGCCGGAAAGCTCTATCGCGGTTGGTATCCGACGTGTTCTGCGAGATAATGGCCGAAACCAACGTATCCACAGGATCACGACCAGGTTGCCAGGGAGTGAGGCCGTACTCCTGAAGTAATAAGGTGTGGATGGTCAGCGCTTTGATGGACAGTAGATCGTTATCGTTTGACAATGGTTCTCTCACTATTGATATCTATAGTTGCTAATTATACTACAGGTAATGGCAAAAGGGAAGCCATCTTGACTTTACCCACATCTCTATCGGTTTCCCGCCGACGCGGATCACAATCACGGATTTCAAGGAGAAAGGCGCGATTGAGGGTGAAATCGGGGTCAGAACTTTTTACCACAAAGGACACTGAGAACACAAAGGGCCAGTATTTGCATTTTTTGAACGTATTGAGTACAATATACATACACTGCACGGTGAGGTTAGTTTTACGTCCCAGGGGCGCAAATAGGGCAGGCACGACCACCCCGCTGGTCAAAATCGTCGGTAAGGGAGCAGGAGATATACAGGAGTGCAGTATGAGGAAAGCAACCGTTACCGGCTTACTGATAATTACGGCCATTGTGGTATTGGCTATCGGCTGGCAGACGTGGACCGCTCCCGCCTGGCCCACGCCTGTTGTCCGCACTCCGTCACCTGCCCCGACGAGCGCGCCGTCGCCGACCGCGCAGGCGACTGCCCCCAGACCCACCGCACCGACCGCCACGTCACTCTCTCCCGTGCCCACCGCCACGCCGGTGCCGCCTGTCCCCACCGCCACGTTGGTGCCTCGCGCTTCTACCGCCACGCCGGTGCCGCCTGTCCTCACCGCCACGCCGGTGACGCCCGCCCCCACTGCCACGCCTCTCCCCGAAGCGCTCCGGTATAAAACACTCATAGCGGCTCTGGTCTACGTCTCCCTGTCTAACGCCGGGCCTGAAAGGGCTAGCGGGCTGACCAGCCTGGAGGTATCCAGCGGGCACGTGGGAAGTACAGGTGGAAGGCTTGCCTCCCCTGGAAGGGCAGCTTTACGAAGGCTGGCTGATGGAACGAAAGAGCGGGACCATGCTCAGCACCGGCAAATTCAACACCGATGCCAGGGGCCGAGGTGGTCATTCTATAACCCTGGGCGACCAGACAGGTCAGGGCTGGAATTTTTTCGTAATAACTATCGAGCCTGAGCCAGACCCCAGCCCCGCTCCCGCCCCTGACCGTTCCATTGGCGGTCCGCTCAGGCCCGGTGGAGCAGGTATCGTTGCTCCTCCTTTAACATGACAAGAAAGGAGTGATCGGCCATGAGTAAAAGATTGATGGCGACGATAGTGATAGTCATCCTGGTGTTGGTGGTGGCCCTGGTTGCAACCCGGCTGGCGCTCTCTCCTTTTGCCATCAAGGGAGAACAGGTGGAGGGAGAGACAGCGGATATACCCTCGGAAGAGGAGATGAAGGAACGGCAAATGGCCGAGATGGAAGCCACTGTCGTGGCTGTGGAAGAACCTATGCCGCCGGGCGGCGAAGCGGTTGCCCTGGCTAGCGGTTCATTCCACCCTCTGCCCAGAGGAAATAATAAGATGGGAGAAGGGGCAGGCACAGCCATCATCTACCAGTTGCCTAACGGGGGCCACATCTTACGTCTGGAAAATTTCTTCGTGACCAACGGTCCTGATCTGCGGGTCTGGCTGGCCGTCAAGGACAAGGTCGAAAGCCAGGCTGATCTGGAGGAGGGATGGCTCGATCTAGGCCCGTTGAAGGGCAACAAAGGCAATCAGAACTACGGCATCTCGTCCGACACTGAGCCGGGTGAGTATAATTCTGTAGTCATCTGGTGCAAGCCCTTTGAGATACCGCTCGCGATTGCCAGCCTGACGGAACAGACAAAATAAACAGAGGGTAGGACAGGCGTTATTTGGGCATATCCTTCAGAACGTAATAGGCTTTTAGAGGCCAGCCCTCCGAGGTGGTGATCGACCACCAGTATTCTTCGCGGTCTTCCGTCCAGTCGGGGTCGCACAGGTAAATGAGGCTCATAACCCCGATCCAGGGCGCCCAATTCTGTTGGGCGTACTGATAGGCGCGCATCAGGTAGTCCGCCATCTCGTCCTCCGTAACGCTATGCCAGGCGTAGGGGGAATCCGGTCTGGGATCTCTGGTCCAGCCGAACTCCAGAACGACCACCTGTTTATCGGCGTCGCCGTTCGCCACCATAATCTGGCGCAAATCCTCCACGTGGCGGAAACAGTAGATGCGCTTACGTTCCGGGGGGCTGGGGTCGCCGTTATTGAGGGCCACGTCGTTAGCCACCACCGCCGGGTCAGTTTCAGGGGCGACCTTGTAGCCCGCGCCGTGTACTCCCAGAGCGTCGAAATAGGGTTTGGCTCCGGCGTCGTACATGCCTTGCAGGAATATCTCGTCGGGCATGGCTACGTCGTCCCAGCGGCTGGTAGGTGACAGCCCGGCGCTGATGACTATAGTATGAGGATCGGCCGCCTTAATGGCCTGGTAAGCGACCTTCAACATTTCCGTGTATTCGGCTGGATTAGGTGGTCTTCCTCCCCACTCGCTGCGGCCCGGCACGTTCAGATTAGGCTCGTTCCACACCTGATAAGCTCTGATCCGTCCCTGGTAGCGGCTGGCCATGGCGGATAGAAAATCGACGAAATCCTGAAGGTTATCGGGCGGGCCGTTCTCCGGGAAGGCTCCCCCTGCCCACTGCGGCTGACTGTCTATCCTGGCGATCAGGTCCAGGCCGTGTTGTTCCACCTGATCGACAATGCGGTCGGTGCGCGACCAATCGAATTGCCCTTTGCCCGTTCCCTCGATTTCCCGCCAGGGAAAAGTTTGCTTGACCCACCCAAAACCGGCCTCTTTGAGCAACTTCAGATCGCGGTCGGCTGTTTCGGGCCGCCACCAGAGAAAAGCCTGCATCCCGTACTCGGGCGAGTTCATGTGCATGGATTTAGGCGCAGGTGGTGGAGGTTCGGGCGTGGGTTGTTCCTCTGCCAGCGGGGGGATAATCTCGATGCCGATGATAGTCGCTCCCTGGGCCCCCAGGCTGCCATCGCGGTCGGTGCCGATGGTGAAAAGAACCTGGATGCCATTCGGGGCGGTGGCCTGAAAGCGGGCCATCCCGCTCTCGTCGAATCCGATATCGCCGCCGCCCTCCAGAGCAAAGCCCGCCTCGGTCAAGGCTTGAATTTGCCAGGCCAGAACGCCATCAGCCGCGTCCAGAGTCATGTAGGCGGCGATGGTGTCTTTAAGTTCTCCCCCTCCCATAGAAGCCCGGATCGGTTCCGCGGCCTGAGCGCCGGGATAAACCGGGATATCTGTCACTCCGGCCACGGCGATCAATTGGGGTTCTCCGAAGGGAATGGGGGTCGGCGTCGGCGGGGGGGCAGTCGGCTGCGGAGTGGGCGCCGGGGTAGCGGTAGGCGGCGGGGTGTTGGTGGGCAGGAGGGTAGCCGTCGGGGTGGGGAGGGTGACGGTGGGCTGAAACCTGGCGGTGGCTCGCGCCAGGTTAGCGGGCGGCTCAGGCTGATAAAACAACAGACTCCAGGCCGCAAAACCTCCGGCGCAAATAACCAGCCCGAGCAGCGGCACGGCAATAATAAGACAGACTATGAGGCCGATGATTTTCTTATCTCGCGAGGTAGGTGCTGGACCTGTTTCCTTTAGCGACATCGATATTCCTCTCTTGAATTTTTAGGGGCGCTGCAATCAACGGCCTAGAGCGCGGACTGGCTCTGGCGCTCTAGGCCGCTACCTCTCTAAATGGATATTTTTAATGAATGGCGGCACTCGGCACGATTATCTTTCCCTCAAAAGCAGGTTAAGGTCGAAACGATCAAGAGACACCAGGTTGTTCAACTCTTCGCCTTCGCGCTCCAGGATATGGAAAGAGAAGCCAGTTTGGGGATAACGCTCCATAAGCTGCCACTCTCGCTCGTAGATTTTGGCTCGGATTGCGGCGGAAGGCTCGTCTATCACCGTCCAGATGGAGTATCCTCCTTGAAAACGGCTGACCAGGATCGCTTCTATTGGTGAAATATCGGCTACCAGGTCTCTAAAGGCCATGATCTCCGTATATCTTTCTACTTCCGAAGCCTCTGCTTTTTCCGCCAGGGCTTTGTACCTGGTCAGAGGCATCAGAACGACCTCCTGCTCCCCTAAACTATCTAACAGAGCCTCTGGATCGACAGCAGAAATACCCATAATAACAATCGTCCTATTTGGGCATGGCGGCCAGGGCGCTGTAGACGGGCAACGGACTCCAGCCCTGGTCTACGATGCCCCACTGGGCCATCTCTGAACCGGGAGCGATGACCCTGAAGTTCAGGTTCCACAGGAACATGACCCCCACCCAGCCCCAGGCTTTGCCCATTTGGTAAGCCTTGACCGTGTACTCGGCCTGTTCTTGCAGGCTGTTGTCGGCGGCGTACTCGTAGTTCTTGGCCGGACTGGAGGACGAAGCCCAGCCGAACTCGGTAGGCCAGATAGTCTTATCGGCATCGCCGTAGTTCACCATGATGTTACGATAGCCTTCCATCGTAGCCTTGTAGCTCCAGCTATGGTGTCGATTGGTGACCGGCCCGGTGAAGCGCAGGTTAGGCTCGTTGAAAGCCTGCCAATCGACGTCGGGCGGCACGTTGTAGCCGCTGGGGTGAGAGCCTACGGCGTCGCAGTAATCTTTCATACCGGCCTGGTACATCTGCTCCAGGTAGGTGTAATCGTCGATAGCCCAGGGTTGGGGGGCGCCTGTCGGGGTCAGCGCCCCACTGACCACGATGGCGTTGGGGTCAGCGGCCTTGACGGCCTGGTAAGCCAGCTTCAAAAGTTCCACGTAACGGCCGGCGTCCAACTGTTCATTGCCCCATTCGTAGTGCAGGTTCTGCTCGTTCCAGATTTCGTAAGCCTGCACGCGGCCCTTGAAGTGGGCAGCCATCGCTCCCATGAAGTCGGCGTAGTCCTGGGGGTTGGCCGGGGGGCCTTCCACGCCCATATCGGTGCTGGGCGGCCTGGCCCAGCCGGGCGCTTTGACCACGCTGAACAAAACGCTTAGCCCGGAGTTGTGCATCACATCGGCGATTTTGTCCAGCTCGCCCCAGTTGTAGGCCCCCTTGGAACCTTCGATGTCCTTCCAGGGCGTCTGCTGCTTGACCCAGTTAAAGCCCATGCCTTTGACCGCGCTGGCGACGGCTCCCAGGTCGGTATAATACATGTGGGCCTGGACGCCGTAGCCAAAACCGGGGTTGGGGGCCGCCGGCAGAGGAGCAGACTCTTCTGCGGGCGCTGGTTGTTCGCCGCCCCCGCCTTCCTCGGCTGGCGGCTGAGCCTCGGCCACCACCGCCGCCGGGGTAGGAGTGGGCGGCACCGGCGTAGGGGTGGGAGTAGGAGTGGGAGGCGGAGTCGGGGTGGGAGTGGGTTCGGCCACCAGCAGGGCCACCTGTCCCCCGCCCTCCTCAGGGATCTGGCCGTCGGCCGAGACGGCGGCCTCGATGATGTATTCTCCCGCCTGTTGAGGGGCGATCCATACGTATTTGGGATCGCTCAACGGGCGCGTTTCTTCGGACACCGGGTTACCGGCCGCATCCTGCACTTTCCACACCACGTCGAACTGGCTCTGCACCGGGGGCACGACCAGTTCGTGAAACTTCCGAATGACCTCCCATATCTGTCGATCGTTGTCCTCGCCCAGCAAGTTCTCCACAGCCACTCCCCGCAGATTGTACTGAGCCACCAGTTGGAGTTTACGGGCGATGCTGGCCGCATTTTCCAGCCAGATAGTGTGTTCTTTTCCCTCTCCGTTTCTATAGCTAAACCAGTAGGTCCCGCTCGGCTCGTCGAACTGGATACCGGTCGAACCCCGTAGAGCGGACAGCGATAAGGTCACTTGCTGACCGGGCACCACGCTTTCCGGCTCTCCCTCGATGACGATATGATTGAGAGGTTCCAGCGCTTCGCTATAGGAGCGCTCAATGAAAGCATCACCGATCTTCTCTGTGCTTCGAGCAGAAATGATGAGTTGTATCTTGTAACGGTTGACCTCCCCTACGGCCCAGGCAAGCAAGGCTTCCATCGCTCCGCCGGGGACGTAGGCTTTTGGTTGTTCGATGGCCGGGATCTTGAGACCGTCGGCGGCCCGACCAAGCGCCTGCCAGTCGTAGACCCCTGTATCCCAGCGGTTGGCGGCCACCTGGACGGGCGGCTCCACTCTGACCGTCACAAGCTTCTGATGCTCGTGCAGAGCGGCAGCCAAATCGGCGACGAAGGCGCTGTAATCGTCGCGCAGGTTGGGGTTAATGCCCCGATAGTCGAGGTCGATGCCGGGATACATGTTCTGCACCACCAGGCCCACGATGGAGGCGATGTGCCTCTCCCTGAGATTGCTGCTGACCAGCGTATTGTCGATGAGATCGCTTCTGATCACCCCATCGTCGCCCCAATTGCGCAAGGTGGGCAGCACAATGTACGAGGCATCTTGACTGGCCCTGGGCAAAGCGCCCAGGTCACCGGCGATAGTGCCATCCCCGCTGAGATGCAGGTCCTGGGGGTTGATCTCCACCAGAACGTCCCTGCCCTCGGCCGGCATAGCCTCTTGTATCCCCATCCCGGCGGATATGGCCGGAGCAATGGGCTTGGTCTGCATCACTACCACCGAAGCCGGGACGTGGGAGAGACGACTTTCTACTACATCTTCTTCGAGTATCAGATGGCTGGGCAACCACTGCCAGCGTTCGCCTGTCCAGGTATAGAGATCGAGCGTTCTATAAGGCTCGGCATCGTTGGGGATAGGAATAGTAATAATCACTGCGGTGGGTTTTTTGCTACCCCGCACCTCGATGGTATAGAGGGGGCTTTTCATGACCAGATTGGCGGGCATAACTTCGGCGGCCTTTAACAGGTCTCTGCCAGCCGACCCTTCCAGGAAGGAGACACGGGGCACGGCGGCCAATCTGGCTTTGATTCGGCCCGACATCCCCTCCGGCAAGAAGGTGACCTGAGTGCTATCAGGCTCGATAATAGCCCCTCCATCTCTATCGATAGTGGAATAACCGGCCTCAAAGAGGCGTTCCATAGCGGAAACGGGCGGAAGCAAGACGCTGAGCACGATCAGCAACGGGATCAGGCCCAGGTTGATCACCCACCCGGCCCACTTACCTTCCACCACTATCTCTAAAACTTTGAGCAGGGGGTTTTCCATTAAGTTATCTCAACTCCTTTCGACCATCGCCATACGAGATAAGATGGGATACGGGATGGGGCACACCAGATAGCCTCTCTCTCCTGCCCACACCCTACTCCCTATTCCACTCTCTCCTCCTCTCTCTACCACCCCCTGACGGCTGCTCTTCCCAGAGGGTCACAGACAAGGGAAATCAGCGGAAAAGTCGGAGGTGGGGAGAGAAACAGGCTGAGGAAAAACGGTGGAACTCTATCTTTGATTAAGCAACCAGAAGGCAGCGGTGACTCCTGGCATGGCACATGTTTCAGTGGCCGAGCCACCGGCCAGCAGGCTGATAATAATAGCCAGAGTAAGGGATAAACATCCTGAACGTTCTTTGTATCCCACGATATCGGTGCTCCTCAACGGAGTGCCAATGTATTCTATCTAGTGTAGAGACGCCGGACAGTTTAGAAGAAAGGACTATGGGCGCGCAAACCGGCACGTCCCTAGTATACCATGTTCCGCCTGGCATGGCAAATCTAGTCCTCACCATCGCCTTCACTCATCAGGCCAAGATTGAGATCCACAGATGGAGCGTGGCGACGGTGCTTAAAGGGATCGACGACTAAACAATTTCCGCAAATGAAATTTTGATTGTTAATCCTGAAGACACACTACCTTCACTCCACCTGCACCTTAGCGACCACGATAACCCGCGTATCAACCGTGTTACCGCTCTCGTCCAGGACGGGCAGGCGGGGGAAATCCGGGCGGGAGGCATCGTACAGCCCCACCTCAACGACGTACTCCCCCGGCGGCGCATCGTCCTTCACCACCAGCTCGTAGTCGTCGCGAATGACCTCGCCGGGCGCCCAACTGGTAGTGGGGCGTTCCCCGCCAGCGGGCAGGCTATCTTTTTGCGCCCAGATGCGGTTTTCGTCCCCCAGCAGGTGGGTGAAGACGGTGTAAGAGGTGTCCATCCTGGCCCTGGCCTGCCAGTACAGGGTCAGGCGCAGCGTGTCGCCAGGCTTCAGCGTCGTGGCGTCCAGGTCGGCCCCGATCAGATTCACCACCTCCCCGAAGTTGGCCCCGCTCGGATATTGCGTCTCTGGGACGGTGAAGACCCGTTCGGTAGCCTCGATCTCCAGCTCGGCCAGGGTCACGAACGGCCCGACAGGCTCCCCTGCCCCATCGACCAGGCCGACCTGCAAATCGGCCCGGCCCGGCTCAGCCTCGATAGGCACGTCGAAATCGTACTGGCCGCGCACCACTTCGCCCGCCGTCCAGCGGCTGGTCGGGTAAGCGGCGCTGGCCGGGGGAAACGTCTGGCCCTCTCCATAATCTACTCTCCCATCGGCCAATCGAATGACCAGGGCATAATCTTCCGCCACGTCCGCCACAGCCTTCCAGAGCAGCATTATGTAAAGTCTATCGCCGGGTTGGGCCGTCCTGCTTCCCATCTCGTAGCCCAGGAGCGCCAGGCTCTCGCCAAAATCGGCTTTCAGCGGATTCTGGATGCCCAACTCCTCCGGCGTGGGGGGCGGCTCGGCTCTGGGCACCGCCACCGTCCCCAGGAGGGCGCTTTTGCCCCTGGGCGCCCCATTCTCGTCCAGCACGTCCAAAGCTTCCGGTTCAGCCTCGGAGTAGAGCACGGCCTCCAGTTGGTATTCTCCCGGCGGCGCGCCCGGCAGGATGGGCAACTCGTATTTCCCGAAAAGCACCTGGCCGGGCTTCCAGCGCATGGTAGGGTACAGCTCGGCGGCCGGCCGTCGGTCGCGGTCGCGGCGCTGCCAGTAATGTCCTTCTTCACCGCGCAGGCGTAGAGAGACCTTGTAATCCTGTTCCATTTCCTCCCTGGCCCGCCAATAAATGACGACCTTTCCCGGTCGGGGCTGACCATAACCCAGGAGGTCGATCTTACCTCCAAAGTTCACCGCCAGGGGATACTCGATGACCGGCTCGGAGGAGAAACGCACCCCCGGCGGTAAGGCGTAGTGTTGAAGTTGCACGTGGTAAAAGCTGGCCTCTACAGGCAAAGCCTCACCTTCTTCTTCCAGCATGGCCGTCAGAAAGCCATTGGGATCGACCACTTCGTCCTGCCACAGCACCACCCACACCCCCTTCTGGCCTTTCAAAATGCGGTTCAGGTCGTCGGCCACTCCGTAGTCCAGGGTATTCACGGTAGAAAGCGTCCGCTGCGGGGGGAGGGGGTGCCAGTTATCCCCCTGGTAATAATAGGTGAAGACCGGGTAGGCGTGTCCCGAAGTCAGGATGACGGTCTCGTCAGATTGCTGGTGTTCGTCGAGGTAACGCACCACGCCCCGAAAATCGGGCTTGGTGAAACGGACGTCGAAGTAGAGATTGTAATCGGCGTAGGCCATAGTGCCCAGGACGAAGAGCGAGCAGCAAGCAGCAGGCAGCAAGACAAGTTGCCCCCCTCCCTTCGCTCTCGTTCCCCTTTGAAAAAGGGTGGTCAGGCCGGCAGCCACGATGAGCAAAGCCGGCGGCGAGGCCAACATCAGATAGCGGGGGTTGAACTTGGGGTGACGATAAACGAAAGCGATGGCGAGAACCACCGGCAGCAGCAGATAGAGCAGCAGAAATAAACCTGAATCCCGATCCTTTGAACCTTGAACGTCGATGAGCGCCATAGCCATAAGAAAAATAACCAGGTAACCAATGGCGAGCTTCGCTCCTGTAGCCTCGACGACGCTCTCCCCCAGGCTGAAAGAGATGACCAGCTTGCGCAACACCTCGTTCAGCTTGAGGGTGCCGCCCCAGTAGCTAACGTCGGCCCCATAGCGGATGAAGACGAAGGGCAGCCAGGGCAGATAGACCACCACGATGCCCACCAAGGTCAGCAATCCTTCCACAAGCAGGCGTCTGGCGCTTTGGAAGTGCCAGGCGCCTTTACTATATTCCCGGCGGCGCCCCCAGGCGAGCAGGAAGTAAAGGGCCTGGAAGACCACGACAAAAGCAGCGAAGTAGTGAGTATAAAGGGCCAGGGCGTCAGTCAGGGCCAGGACCAGCCACAGGACACGACGCTTTTTGGTATCCGCCTCCTCTATCGCCCGCAGCAGGAGATAACTGGATAGCAGACACAGGAAGGTGAGCAGAGTATACATGCGGGCTTCCTGGGAATACCACAGGTAGAGCGGAGCGATGGCGGCCAGCGCAGCAGCCACCAGGCCCGTGGTGCGGTCGAAGAGACGCTTACCGACCAGGTACACGAGCGGCACGGTCAACAGGCCAAAGAGCAGAGAAGGGAAACGCAAGGAGAATTCACTATGGCCGAAGAGGAACACCCACAGACGCAGGAGGAGGTAATAGAGCGGCGGCTGGATGTCATAAGCCGTCCAGCGCATCATTTCGGGCAGGCTCAGCCTGGTCATGTAGAAGCTGACCCCCTCGTCGTACCATAGGCTCTGGCGGCCAAGCTGAAATAGACGCAAGGCCAAAGCCGCCAGAATAACCACAATCAACGCCGGGCTGACCCGGCGCTCGTTTGTCTCGTTCAAAAGGCATACCCTTTTCGTGTGATTTGAGTCATATCATACCATATAAGGGCTTTCCTGGCAAGACCCGGCCTCTCCTTTTGCGACCTTGCCTGACCTGGCCTTTTGCTGTATAATAGCTGCTGCGCTTGTGGAATTCAAGAACCCAAAGGAGGTATTACACATCATGGCTCTGGACATTGTTATCGTGGGCGATGCGTTAGTGGAGGTCATGCGCAAAGGGGTAGATCAGCCCTTATACGAGGCCGGCGAGTTTCTAGGCCCTTATCCCAGCGGAGCCTCTGCCATCCTCGCCGATGCGGCGGCCAAACTGGGGGCCAGAGTGGGCTTCGTCGGGTCGGTGGGAGACGACGACTTTGGCCTCTGCCTGCGCAACCGCATGACCCAGGACGGGATTGACCTCACCCATCTCAAAATCGTGCCCGACCGCATGACCGGGGTGGCCTTCGTGACCTATTTTGCCGATGGCAGCCGCAAGTTCATCTACAACGTGCGCGAAGGCGCGCCTTCTTTCCTGGACGAGTCCCAGGTGCAGCCCGAATACCTGGCCGGGGTGAAGTTTTTGCACGTCATGGGCTTTGTGCTGTCTATCAACGAGAGCTGCCGCCAGGCCTGCTACAAGGCGGTGGAACTGGTGAAGAAGGCCGGAGGCAAGGTCAGCCTGGACCCAAACCTGCGCCCGGAGGTGTTCACCATCGAGAAGGTGCGCGAGGTCTGCCGCCCGGTGGTGGAAGCCTCTGAGATCGTGTTCCCCAGCGGAGAAGAGGCCACCATGCTGGCCGGAGTGGACGACGTCGAAGGGGCAGCGCAAAAATTGCTGAGCATGGGGCCAAAAATGGTGGCCCTGAAGCAGGGGGAAAAAGGTTCGACCGTCTTCACCGAGGGGAAAAGAATCCAGGCCGCGCCCTTCAAGGTGACGGAGGTAGACCCCACCGGGGCGGGCGATTGCTACGACGCGGCCTTTGTCGTCGGGCTGCTGGAGGGCTGGGACCTGCCGCGGACGGCCCGCTTCGCTAACGCCGTCGGCGCGCTGGCTACTACCCGCCAGGGGCCGATGGAAGGCACTTTCAGCCGCCGGGAAGTTTTCGCCTTCATGGCCGAACAGGAGGGATAGGGCAAAAAGTTGATGTTGTCTCTGAAAGAACTGGTCACTCGCATAATTAAACTGCGCCAGGAAAAACGCGCCGAACTGACGCTCCTGGCAGTTTGCCCGAACTCGGCGGCTGTTTTGGAGGCGGCCGTGAAAGTGGCGGCCCAAAGTAACGCCCCGATGCTGTTCGCTGCCACGCTCAACCAGGTTGATAGAGACGGGGGTTACACCGGCTGGAAGCCGGCAGAATTCGGGCGCCAGATGCGCGCTTATGGCGAAAAATACCAGTGTCGGGCGCCGCTCTATCCCTGTCTGGATCACGGCGGCCCCTGGCTGAAGGACAAACACACCCTGGAGCGCCTGTCGCTGGCCGAGACGATGGAGGAGGTCAAGAAAACGCTGACCGCCTGCCTGGAGGCCGGTTACAGCCTGCTGCACCTGGATCCGACGGTAGACCGCACCTTGCCGCCCGGCCAGCCCGTCCCCATCGACCTGGTAGTGGAGCGTACCATCGAGCTGATCGCCCATTCCGAGAGGGAGCGGCGGCGTCTGGGTTTGCTCCCCATTTCTTACGAGGTGGGCACTGAAGAGGTTCACGGCGGGCTGGTTGACCTCGATAATTTCAGAAAATTTATTCGAGACCTGCACGCTCAACTGGCGGAGGGCGACCTGCTGGAAGCCTGGCCCTGCTTTATCGTCGCCAGGGTGGGCACCGACCTGCATACCACTTACTTTGATCCGGAGGCCGCCAGGACCCTTTACGAGATCGTGGCCCCACTTGGCTCTCTGGTGAAGGGCCATTACACCGATTGGGTGGAAAATCCCGAAGCCTACCCGGAAAATGGCGTGGGGGGCGCAAACGTGGGGCCGGAGTTTACCAGCGAGGAATACCTGGCCCTGGAGGAGTTGGCGGCTCGCGAGGCGGACATGCTGCGGGGCCGTCCTGATAAAACTCCATCGGGGGTTATGGAAGCCCTGAAAGCGGCGGTTCTGGAGTCCAATCGCTGGCGAAAATGGCTACAGCCCGAAGAGGAGGGACGGCCTTTCGAGGAGTTGACTCCCGAAAGAAAGTCGTGGCTGATTCAGACCGGGGCGCGCTACATCTGGACGGACGACCGGGTGCAGGAAGCCAGGCGGAAGCTGTACGATAACCTCTCTCCCGTGATGAGCGACCCTCATCAGTTTGTGGTGGAGCGGATTGCCCGCTCAATGGACCATTACGTCACCAGGTTCCATCTGTTCAATTCGCTCACCCTGCTCGCCGGGAAATAAGAGCTTTGTCGTGAAGCTTGACAGCGATCTCGCTATGTGTTATATTTGTAGTGGTGCCCAAGGAGGCCAGACGGTCGCGGGCGATTTTAGTCCCTCATTCTTCTCTCAGGGAGAAATCGTTTGAGGAAAGTCCGAGCTCTACAGAGCACGGTGCTGGATAACGTCCAGGCGGGGTGACCCGACGGAAAGTGCCACAGAAACAGACTGCCAGGGAGCGGAGCTATAGGGCCTGGAGGCCAGGTGAGCGTCATCTGACTGCCGGCGGCTGGTTCCTGGTCTCTGGCGATGGTGAAAAGGTGTGTGTAAGAGACCACCGGCGGTCCGGGTGACCGGGCCGGCCAGGTAAACCCCACCGGGAGCAAGGCCAAGCAGGAGGTACGACGCTCTGGCGTCGGGGGGTGGCTCGCCCCTCAAACCTCGGGTAGGCCGCACGAGGCGGCGGGTAACCGTCGTCCCAGATAGATGACCGTCACTCCCGCTTACGGGCGAGAGGACAGAACTCGGCTTATCGGCCTCCTTGGGTAAAGAAACGATTTAAGGAGAGGCAGGAAATTCAGGCCAGATGCTTAGAGAAGCGATAGTCAAGCTGATCGACCGTCAGAGTTTGACGGAAGAAGAGGCCAAAGAGGTCATGGGCCAGATCACGGCCGGCCAGGCCACCGCGGCCCAGATCGGCGCTTTGCTCATTGCGCTGCGCATGAAGGGAGAGACGGTGGCCGAGATAACCGGCTTCGCCAAGGCCATCCGCCTGAGCGCTGCTCCGGTGCGACCGCAGCGCACCGACCTGGTGGATATCTGCGGCACCGGCGGCGACCGGGCGGGCACCTTCAACATCTCGACCACGGCCGCTTTTGTGGCCGCCGGGGGCGGTTTGACCGTAGCCAAGCACGTCGATTATTCCGTTTCCAGTCGGTGCGGCAGCGCCAACCTGTTACAGGCTTTGGGAGTCAACCTGAATCTAAGCCCCCGGCAGATGGCCGAGTGCATCGATGAGGTGAACATTGGCTTTCTCTTTGCTCCTCGCCTGCACCCGGCTTTGCACCACGCTGCGGCTGCCCGCCAGGAGATCGGGATCCGGACCGTCTTTGAAATCCTGGGGCCTTTGGTCAACCCTGCTTCGGCCTCCGCCCGGGTGGTCGGGGTCTATGCCGGGGCTTTAACCGAACTGATAGCCAGGGTGTTGCGTTCTCTGGGCAGCCGCTCGGCTTTTGTCGTCTACGGGGCCGACGGCCTGGACGAACTATCCACCACCGGCGTAAACAAGGTCAGTCGCCTGGGCGATGACGGGATCACCACCTTCGCTCTGGACTCTTTGGAGCTGGACCTGCCCCGCGCCACCCTGCCCGAGCTTCAGGGCGGCACACCCCAGGAGAACCTGACCATCACCAGGGACATTTTGCGCGGCCGGAAGGGGCCCAAGCGGGACATCGTCCTCCTCAACGCCGCCGCCGCCCTGATGGTGGGAGGCAAGGCCAGCAGTCTGCGCGAGGCCGTGGCCCTGGCAGCCCAGGCCGTTGATTCCGGCAAAGCCCTGGGGAAGCTGGAACAACTGATCGCTTTCAGCCAAAA